>DASYSN010000311.1:0-1513 GCA_036003305.1 Thermoanaerobaculia bacterium | reverse complement strand
TTTCCACGTCGCCGCCGCGCGCACCTCGGCCGCCGCATCCGAGGGCGCGGCGGAGATCGCGGCGATCGACATCGGAGCGAGATCGGGGAGGTCGTCGCCGGCGTAGGCGATCTGATCGAACGTGATGTTGAGCTTCTGCGCAAGGCGCCGCACCTCTTCGAGCTTGTTCGCCGCCCCCTGCCGCAGCTCGACGATCCCGAGCTCTCTCGCTCGCCGGTCGAGCGCGGGCGAGCTGCGCGACGTGACGAGCGCAACCTCGATGCCGGCCTTCTGCGCGAGCTTCACCGCGAGGCCGTCGCGGACGTTGAACTCTTTGATCTCGCGATGCTCGCCGAGGTAGATGATCCGGCCGTCGGTCCAGACGCCGTCGACGTCGCTGACGATGAGGCGGATGTCGGATGCGTGCGCCATTTAGTGTCGGAAGTGCCGTTCGCCGGTGAAGACCATCGTCACGCCGCGCTCGTTGGCGGCCGCGATCACCTCGGCGTCGCGGACGGAGCCGCCGGGCTGGACGACGGCGCGGACGCCGGCGTCAACGAGGATGTCGAGGCCGTCGCGGAAGGGGAAGAAGGCGTCGGAGGCGGCGAACGTGCCGGCGGCGGGGAGGATCGACTTCATGATCGCGACTTTCGCGGCGTCGACGCGGCTCATCTGGCCGGCGCCGATGCCGACGGACTGCGACTCGTTCGTGAGCACGATCGCGTTCGACTTCACGTGCGCGCAGACGATCCACGCGAACTCGAGGCCGTTCATCTCCTCCTGCGACGGCTGGCGCTCGGTGACGACCTTCCATGGCTCGCGCGCGCTGATGCGGTCGGGCTCCTGCGCGAGGATGCCTCCCGCGGCGCTGCGGAATTCAAGGTCAGGGAGCGCCGCGGTCGTCGTCACGAGGCGCAGGTTCTTCTTCTTGCTGAGGATCGTGCGCGCTTCTTCGCTGAAGGACGGCGCGACGATCACTTCGAGGAACATATCGGCGATCCGCTCGGCCGACGCGGCGTCGAATTCGCGGTTCGCGCCGATGATGCCGCCGAAGGCCGACACCGGATCCGACTCGAGCGCGGCGCGTAGAGCGTCCTCGAGCGTGTCGCGGCGCGCCACGCCGCAGGGGTTCGTGTGCTTGATGATCGCAATCGCCGGCTCGCGGAATGCGTTGCCGATGCGGATCGCGGAGTCGAGGTCGAGCAGGTTGTTGTACGACAGCTCTTTTCCGTGGAGCTGCTCGAACGGCCGCGCGCCTTTGCGGACGTAGAACGAGGCGTGCTGCTGCGGGTTCTCGCCGTAGCGGAGGTCCTGGAACTTGCTTAGCGCGAGGGAAAGCCCCTCACCCCGCCCTCTCCCGGAGGGAGAGGGAGAAGAAAGAAAGGTTGCGATCGTGGCGTCGTAGGCGCTGGTCTTCTCGAAGACGGCGACGGCGGCGCGGAGGCGAAACGCGTCGGTGATCTCGCCGCGCTCGAATTCGGCGATGAATTCGCGGTAAAGCGACGGATCGCAGAGCGGGAGGACGTACTTGTGG
>DASYSN010000310.1:0-6910 GCA_036003305.1 Thermoanaerobaculia bacterium | reverse complement strand
CGGACGGGAAGGTCGGTCGAGAGGTCGACAATGTTGATGGAGTGAATGGCGCCGCGTCCGGTGAATCCGGCGATGCCGCGCGAGACCGTCGCGCCGGCAAGTCCCTTGTGCTGGAACAGCTCGAGGAGCGCGTTGTAGAGGCTCCGGCCGTGCCAGCGCGACGCTTCGTTGATGGTGATGATGAGCCGTTTCGCCGGACCGCGTTCGAGCACGTCTCCTCCTTACCGCCGCGCCAGCACGACGCCGAGCTGCACGGCGGCGTACCCGGCAATCACTGAGCTGACCACGTTCAACGCTCCCCACCAGATCGCCCCCGACTCCGTGAGGCGCTGCGTCTCGTACTCGAACGTCGAGAACGTCGTGTACGCGCCGACAAACCCGGTCGCGATGAAGAGACGCCAGATGGGATCGAGCGCCGACCGCTCGGCCGCAAATGTGGAAAACAAGCCGAGGATGAAGCAGCCACTGACGTTGATCAGCAGCGTCGCCAGCGGGAAGTCGCGCCGCCAGAACGTGGCGACGAAGAGCGCAACGCCGTACCGCGCCACCGCTCCGAACGCCCCGCCGCACGCGACGGCAAGAAACCGGCTCATCTTCGACTCGCTCCGTGACCCACACTACCTCCGTTTCAAGGTAGGAGTCATCAGCCTCTGAGGGCGGTTCTGGCGAACTCCATCGCCGTCGGTTGTCACGCGTAGTGTATCCGACCCTTGCTGGGCTCACGTCGGGCGTGCCGTTGGTTTGGGAACTTCAGCGCGGTTTTCGCGGCCGGACAGAGAGGAGGGGACTCCAGGGAGTTCGCAGTCCGTCCTCCTTGGCAGCAGGAGACGGCGAAAGATCCGAGATTGAAGGCTCGTTCCTGTCTCTACTGCCTCTGCCGTCTCAAACGCACGCTCAAACAGCAATACGACATCCTGCCGAAAGGGTCGCATAACACGTCAGGCGATGGCGTGAATCGACGCTGTCACCCCACACCGCGGCATAACTCTTTTACGCAACAGGCACCTTCCACAGCACGTGGATCTTTCTCCCCGTCGTTGGTAAAGGCCGAAGATCGCTCCCGCTTCGAACCCGGCCAGAGCGTCACTCGCATGTGGCCGGCGTCTAACTCACCACCACAGGAATGATGTGCCGTTCTGCCAGCGTCCGTTCGAGAGGCAATGTCACGTATCCTT
Source organism: Thermoanaerobaculia bacterium (assembly GCA_036003305.1). GTDB lineage: Bacteria > Acidobacteriota > Thermoanaerobaculia > Gp7-AA8 > Gp7-AA8 > DASXHZ01. Next base: position 5,735 of record DASYSN010000310.1, on the reverse strand, counting down.
CCATGTGAGGCATACTGCCGCTGAGTGGCAAATTGTTAGGGCGCCAGGATGAAGCCGATCGGAGCACGCATCGCTCGTCGTTGGCGGAGAGTTCTTGCCGCTGCCACAGCCGTTGCCGCTCTGGCCGGAATCGCTTCTCTACTCTTCCTCACGCCGCACCTTCGCAACATGCCGGGACCAACGGGCGACGGAACCTCGTACAGGTGGGGTGACGAGTACATCGCTGCGCTGATCGTCGCTGCGATCGCTTGGTTACTGGTTGCTAGCACCGGGAGTGCGATCGTTCTGCTTCAACGGTTCATCGGGACGCGCCGGCCACCGACGGCCTAACTAAGCGCTTGCACCGGACACTGGCCCTGTTCGTCGCCGCGTTCTGTACAAGTCCGACCTTCCGGTATTCTTCCGCGCCGGTACGTTGGGCGGATGGCGATGAACTTCCGTGAATTGTGGATGGCTCAATGGAGGGCGATGGGCTGCACATCAGCGGCACTACTGACCGCTACCGGCACGCCTTCTTCACCTCAGCCCTTCGGCCTTGCCCTCCGAGGATCGCTCTATTGTCACGTACGAGGTCGTGTTTGCGGTGGAAAGGAGCCATTCTGCGGCCCGAATCTGGTTGGCCCTGTCCACTATTGGGCCCGCGATATCGAGTCCAAAGTCCGCACTGTTCGCATCAGGGTTCGGACGACGCAGAGTTCGTCGACATCTCCATTCCTGCTCGGCGCGGGCTGCTCCCGATCCCTGATCCATCCTTCTCGCTTTTCTTGATGGCCCCGCCGACTAGCGCCTCCAGCGGACCTGGTACTCTTGGCAGTCGTACGCTGACTTGGCTAGCATTGCGCGTCGCCGCGCCGAGGATGCGCAGGCCCGTGAGGCGGCTCAGGCATAGTGAAAGTTCGTTGGCCGGCAGTCATTCTCTGCTCGATTGTTTTACTGCTCGGCATCGCCGTAGCCGTCCGCCTGTTTGTCCGTCGCTCATGGGACAAGCGCGTCTCTGATCTCTGTTACGCCGGTCCGCAAGTCTTCGCGGGAAGCCCTTTGGTTCTCTCGAACGCTGATTGGAAGATGAGGCTCGCCGGTGTGACTCGTTTTCGCGAGTATCCAGAGCCCGATGCCATCGTGCTCCGCGAACACTCAACGACGCTGGTTTGGGATCTGCCACTCATCTGTTCGGTCCCGGAAGCGTATCGAACGTCGTGGGACTCCTATGCCTTGGAGTTCACGTTCTCGCCGAACGGAGAACGAGTCATCAAGTGCCACCACGGCAGCGATTAGCCTGGAGATCCTTCGTCACATTCTCGAGATTGCTCCGAATGCCGACGCCTCAGGTTCGTGGTGGTGACCGTCGCTGGTCCCGGCTTCTTAGGCCGTGAAGATCGCCGAAGCCTGCCGCTGCTCGCAGGAACTCCGCGAGTTCGGAATTGACCCGGAGCTGACCGCCGCCCGGTGCTAACATTCCTCCCGGTCGAACTTCAGGAAAAGACGAAAGAGGGAGAGAAGCGCAGCAAGATCACGCCGCAGGGTGTATCGCTAGAAATGAGGAGAAAAGCATGCTGAGAAGACCGCGTTCCGGCGGTCCGATCGACGACAAGGCGGCCAAGTTCCTCGAGGACTATCTCCGGACGCACGAGGCGCGCATCTACGACGCAATCGTCGCGGAGCTGACGAAGAGCCTGCCGGATCCGGCAAGGCCGGCGAAGGAGCTGGTCGACACGATCCGAGAGACGCTGGAGCAGCTCGGAGTCGGGGTCAGCAGCGAAGAAGTGGCGAAACAGCTCTCGACGGTCCTGCCGCAGGAGATCGTCAGGCCGCTCGTCGAGGTTCACGGACTCATCGCGCCGCGTCTGGAGTGGGTGATGAAGGAAGTCGTCGCGAAAGCGAATCCCGCGATCGACCAGTTGCGCGATGCCGTGCTCGCGCCGATCGACGCAAAGTTGCGCGAGATCTTCCACGCTTTCTTCACGACGGTGACGCGCAAGGTGGCGGAGGTCATCGGCAAGCTCGTGGTGTCCGCGATGCTGAAGCTGCTCGAAGCGGTGAGGGCGGTTCTGGAGAAGCTGGTTGCCGCGGTCATGCAGGCGGTCGCGAAGCTGATCGCGATGGTCATTCAGGCGATGGTCGAGTTCGTGACCATGATCACCCGCGCGGTCATCAGGTTCGCCATGTCGGTCGCGACGTGGATCGCGCGTAAGCTCGCGATGTTCGTCATCAAGATGATCCTGAAGCTCCTCTTCCTCCCGTTCGGCTTGCCGGCCAGTCAATTCGAAATCACGTGGATGGAGACGCAGGCGATGGTGCGGGTCTAGCGCAGCCACCGCCGCAGGGCGGCGTCGAGGGCCTCGGGCTCGACGGGCTTGGAGATCGCGTCGTCCATGCCGTCGTGGTCCGCGGTTTCGGCGCTCATGGCGATGATCGGGATGCGATCCATCCCCTGCATCGCTTTCATGCGGCGGGTGGTCTCGATGCCGTCCATCTCGGGCATGCGGAGGTCCATGAGGACGAGGTCGAACTTCTCCTTGCCGGCGAGGTCGAGCGCTTCGACGCCGTTCGTGGCGCTGGTGACGGAGATGCCGTGGGCGCGCAGTAGCGCCTGCGCGATCTGGCGGCAGATGGAGTCGTCGTCGACGAGGAGCACCGAGCGTCCTTCGGCGGCCAGCGGCGGCGTCTCGTCGTCATAGACATAGCGGACGCCGAGGTGCTCGCGGATCTTCGCGAAGATCGTCGACTCGCGGTACGGCTTCGGCACGAAGTCGTCGCAGCCCGCTTCGATGATCTCGCCGCGCTCGTGCTCGAGCGCGCTGGCGGACAGCGCGAGAATCGGGACGCGTTTGCGGCGCTCCGTCTTCTCTCGCGCGCGAATGCGGCGGGTCACCTCGAGGCCGTCGAGGCCGTGCATCCGCTTGTCCATCCAGATCAAGTGCGGCTGCCACGTCTCCCACACCTGCAGCGCCTCGTCGCCTGACCCGGCGTCGCGGACCTCGAAGCCGACGGACACGAGGAGCTTCGTGAGCACCACACGATTGAGCGGCGTGTCGTCGACGACGAGGATGCGCACCGCGTCCTGCCCCGGTGCGAGGCGCGCGACGCGGCGGCGGTCCTTCGCGATCACCAGCGCGCCCGCCGCCGCCTCGGGGAGGCTGATCTCGACGCGGAACTTCGAGCCGGCGCCCGGCGTGCTCTCGACCCTGCTAGAAAAACTGATATCGCCATCCATCAGGCGCGCGAGATCGCGCGAGAGCGCGAGGCCGAGGCCCGTGCCTTCCTTCGTACGGTGTCCGCTCTCCGTCTGCACGAACGGCTCGAAGAGGCGCGGCAGTTCTTCCGGCGCGATGCCCGGGCCGGTGTCTTCGACCTCGAACGCCGCGCGGCCGTTCGTCCACGACGCGTGCAGCGAGACGGAGCCGCGATCGGTGAACTTCACGGCGTTGCCGAGCAGGTTGATGAGGATCTGCCGCAGCTTCACTTCATCGCCGAGGACCGCGCGCGGCGGCTGGCCGCCGATCGTGCAGGTGAGGTGCAGGTTCTTCTCCTCCGCGCGGAAGCGGAGGACGCTCTCGACGTCGTGCACGAGCGTCTCGAGGTCGAACGGCTCGCAGTCGAGCGTCACGCGGCCCGCCTCGATCTTCGAGAGCGAGAGGACGTCGTTGATCAGGTTGAGCAGGTGCTCGCCGCTCTTCATGATGATCGCGAGGCCTTCGCGGTCGTCGGCGTCGCGGTCTTTGCGGCGGGTGAGAAGCTGCGCGAAGCCGAGAACGCCATTGAGCGGCGTGCGGAGCTCGTGGCTCATGTTCGCGAGGAACGCGCTCTTCGCGCGGCTCGCGGCGAGCGCGCGCTGCTCGGAGTCGTGGAGCTGCTCGACTTTCTCCGCGAGCTCCGCGGTGCGCTGGCGGACCGTCGCCTCGAGCATTTGGGCCCGCTGGTGCAGTGTGCGCATGCGGAGGCGAACGATGAGGTAGACGATCGCGATGAGGAGCACGATGCCGGCGACCCGGGCGAGCGGCGTCTCGTACCAGAACGGCGGGACGTCGACGTCGAGCGCGAGCGGCGGCGTCCAGTTCGGCGATCCTTCGACGCGCGCCTCCACTTCGACGCCCGTTCGCCCCGCGCCGACGTTCTCGATGTCGAGATGCTCCTCGGACGTCGCCGCCGACCACTCGTCGCGCACGCCCGGGATCCGGGTGCGGTACTGAACCGCGCGTGGGCCGAGCCAGGGCGCGGTCCAGCGGAGATGCAGTGCGCGTTCGCCGCGCGGAAGTTGCGAGGGAGCCTGCCGCCAGACGAGCTTCAACGGCGGCGGTTCGATCGTGGTGACCTTTGGATCGAAGCGCGCGAGACCGCCGAGCGATCCGACGTAGACCGAGCCGTCGCTGTTGACGTCACGGTCGACGAACATGCCGCCGAGATTGCACTCGTCGTTCATCAGACCGGAGCGCGAGTCCCACGTCTTCCATTGATTGTTGAGAAAGCGGCCGATGCCGGCGGAGCCGCCCGCCCACACCGCGCCGTCTTTGCCGCGGCCGAGCGAGTACACCGTGGTGCCGGGGACGCCGTCGTTCTCGTCCATCCGCTTCCACGTCTCGCCGCGGCGCACGGCCACGCCTCCAGTGCCGCCGACCCACACCTCGTCATCGGAGAGCTCTAGGACCGTGTTGACGGTCTCGGGAAGCGCGGCGATCCGTTTCGACGTGAGCTGCTCCGCGTCGGTGCCGCGATAGATCGTGATGCCGCGGAGTGTCGCGATCCACAGCTCGCCGTTCTTCCGCCACGTCATGCCGCGGACGTGCATGTCGGCGAGATGCGCGTTGAGGTCCGCGGCGGGAATCCAGCCTTTGTCGGTGCGGACGAGGATGCCCTGCGTGTTCGTCGCGGCGTACCACCGATGGTCGGGACTCTCGAAAATGCCCATGACGAAGCCTGTCGGCATCTTTACGACCTGCTGGAACTGCTTGCCGTCGTGTGATTCGAAGATGCCGAACCGCGTGCCGGCGATGTAGAACCCCGGCGACGGCTCGACGACCGCTCGCACATCCTCGGTCAGGCCGTTCGCCGCGGCGAACTGCTTGCAGCCGTTCGCGTCGCAGCGGAGGAAGCCTTTCTCGAATGCCGCGACGAGCAGCGTGTGCGGCGCCGCGCCTCTGCCGATCTGGAAGGCGCCGTAGGTGAGCGAACCGAGTTGCGTCGGGTCGACCACGGCGCGATGCGACCACTCTTCGCCGAGCCACTGAATGAGCCCGACGGCGTTCTCGCCGAACCAGACGCTCCCTTCGCGGTCGCCGAGGATCGACATCACTCCGGCCATGAACGGACCAGTGGTCGGCCACGACCAGACGGTCCACGGTGTTTCGGCGTTCCCGAACGCGACGCCGCCGCCGTACGCGCCGACCCAGATGCGGCCGCGCCGGTCTTCGGCGATCGCGTGGAATGCACTCCGAGCCCACGGTGCGAACTGCGCCTGATGCCACCCGTCAGCACCGCGAGTCCAGTAGACGGTACCGCTCATCGTCGCGATCCAGAGGCGGCCATCGTGCGCCACGAGGATCGCGCCGGGTCTTCCACTGACCGGCGCGCCGGCGACCCGCTCGATCTTGCCGTCTTGCAGGCGTTCGGCGCTGTCGTCGGTCGCGATCCAGAGCGAGCCGTCGTTCGCCGCGGCGAGTGCGAGCGTATGACCCGCTTCGCGATGGCGTTCCCACGCGTCGTGCGCACGCAGCGCCCAGAGTGCTCCTTCGTTGTCG
>DASYSN010000309.1:0-14050 GCA_036003305.1 Thermoanaerobaculia bacterium | reverse complement strand
GCCGGCGCTGATGTATCTGACGCCGATCGTCTATCCGATCTCGATCATTCCGGAGCGGCTGCGCTGGATCATCCAGCTCAACCCGATGGTCTACATCGTCGAGATCGTCCGCGACCCGATCTATTACGGGATCATCCCCTCGACACTCACGCTATCGATCGCGGTCGCCGTCGCCCTCGCCGCCGTGACCCTCGGCTGGATCGTGTTCCGTCACGTCGCGCCGCACTTCTACGCGCATCTATGACCAGGAACGTCGTCGAACTTCAGGGCGTCAGCGTCCGGTACCTCGAGAAGAAGATTCTCAGCTTCAAAGAAGCGGTCGTGCGCGGGTTCAGCGCCTACCGCCGGGCGACGTTCTTCGACAGCCTCCACGATGTATCGCTCACCATCCGGCACGGCGAGACGGTCGGCGTCGTCGGCTCGAACGGCGCGGGGAAATCGACGCTGCTGCGCGTCGCCGCCGGCATCATCCCGCCGTCGGTCGGCGTCTCGATCAGCCGCGGCAGCGTCGCGCCGGTGATGGAGCTCGGCACCGGCTTCGAGATGGAGCTCTCCGGCCGCGAGAACATCTTCTTCAACGGCGCGCTGCTTGGGTTCCCCCGCACGTACATCCGCGAACGGATGGACGACATCATCGCGTTCTCCGGCATCGAGCCATTCATCGACGCGCCGCTGCGCACGTTCTCGACCGGCATGATCGCGCGCCTCGCCTTCGCGATCGCGACTTCGGTCGACGCGGAGACGATCCTCCTCGATGAGACCCTCGCCGTCGGTGACGCGGCATTCCGCCGCCAGTGCACCGCGCGGATCGAGCGGTTCGTTGGCAACGCGACCGTCGTCCTCGTCTCCCACGACCTCGACGCCGTCGAGAACCTCTGCGCGAGAACGATCTGGCTGGCGAAGGGGCAGGTCGTCGAGGACGGCCCGACCGCCCAGGTGCTCGCCCACTACAGTACGGCGCCGGCAGGACTGCCGGCGCCGAAATAAAAGCGCTCAGAGGTGCACGGGTGCCAGCGTCGACTGGTACAACTTGTCCTTGTCGCCCTGGTTGAGCAGGAACAGCGCCGTATCGACACGGACAAGCCACGGACTCCTTTTGGTCTTCGGCTGAATGGACGTCACCTTCGCCAGCTCGACGTTTTCATTCCAGCCCGATCCGTCGTACATCGACATCCAGATGTCGTCCTTGCTCTCTCCCTTGTAGAGCATGTAGATCATGCCGCCGTATCGCGCCAGGCCGGGACCCTCGTCGCTCTTCGGCGTGTAACTCGTCTGCTTGCTCTTGATATCGACGTTGCCGCGCCACGCCTTGCCATCGTAGGTGCACTGCAGAAGGTTTTTGTAGAAGCCCCCTCTAAACATCATATAGAGCGTTCCACGATATTCGATGACGGCCGGCCGTTTGCTAGTACCCGGGTTCGGATCCTTCTGGTTGTCGATCACCGTGATGTTCTGACCGCCGCGCCACTCTTTCCCGTCATAAGTGGAGAAGTGGATGTCGTCGCTGTTGTTCCATTTGTGCACCATCACGAGCTGGTTGTTGAAGACCGTCGTGTACGGGCTGTTGTCCGTTTTCGGCGACTTGCCGGGCGAGGGGATGACGATGTCATTCCCCCCGGTCCAGGTCGTGCCATCGAATGTGGCGAAGCGGATGTTGTCCGATTTGTTGTTCTTCCAGACGACGCAGAGCAGGCCGTTGTAGACCGCCACCGACGGACTCTTGTTCGTCTTCGCGTCGACGGAGCCCGGCATCTCCCTGATCTTCTGCTTGGAGATCCACCCGGAGCCTTTCTGGTACAACGCCAGCCACATGTCATCGTTGCCGCTGTCCTTGTAGACCATGTGCAGCTTGCCCTGGTACATCTCGGCGGAAGGGCCTTCATTCGACGCGTACTCGTCGCTGCCGGCGGCCCCGACCGGGATGTGCGTATTGCCGCTCCAGGTCACCGCGTAGTCGTTGCTCAATCCGATGGCGACGTCGACGACGCTGGTGGTCGTCCACCAGTCGCAGAAGATCATGCTCATGCCGTTCTGCTGTAGCGAGAGCGGAACGAAATTCGAGTCGATGATCTCCGGCAGTTGGGGGTCGATCCTCTGGCTGAGCTCCTCGAGCGTGGTCCATTCAAACTTGGTGACGAAGTCGTGATCGATCTCCATCGCGAGCGCGATGGCCTCGAGCTCGCGTGCGACCTTTGGATCCTTGTCTTTGATGCGTTGGGCCAGTTCTATGACGGCGCCGTACAAGGCCGATCCGATGATGTTGATGTAGTCGCCCTTGCTCGGCGTGAGGGTCATGTAATTCGCGAATGGCAGTCCGGCATTGATGGCGCTTGCGTACTGCGCCGCCTGCGTCGTCACCGCCAGAGAGAGGTCGGTCGTATCGGTGTAGACGCCGGCGAGCAGGTCCTTGTTGCGTGTGTCGCAGGGCGGGCAATACTGCGCGCCCCAGAAGTACTCCGGGTGTCCGATCGGGTCTGACGTCGTCAGAATGACGCGCGACTTGTAGACCCCCTCCTGGCCGATGATGTCGCTGTACGTCTGATTGAAAGGATCGTTCGTCTCCCTGTTCAAGTAAGCCCAAGGACCCAGGATGTCCTTCACGAACTTGCCGAATTCAAAATAGCGGCGCTTGTCGGGTTTGGTCGAGTCGTTGGGATCTTCGAAGCCGAGGTAGTGCGAGAAGTTGATGTAGACGATCTCGCCGGTCGGCTCGGATGAGTTGGACGTCGCCTTCATGAAAGTGGCGACCTGGTTGAGCATCGACTCGAGAGTCGCTCGACTCTGGAGACCGTGGAACGCGCGGTAGGTCCCGTCGAGATCGCGGAAAACGCGAATGTCGAAGCCGCGGATGCCGCCGGCGAGTTGCTCGGCGAGGTCCGTATGCGACGACGTCGTGAGACCTTTCAGGGGCGGGATCGCCTCCCCCAGCAGCCATGCCAGAGGGTCATCGATGTAAGGGAGAATTCCCGCCCGCTCGAGCTTGACGACCAATGCCGCGCAGACGATCTCGAGCTCGTTCACGATCGGATCGCCCGTGGCGAGGCGATCGCCGAGATCGTACGCTCCACTGTCGTGGGTCATCGGAAGGCAAATGTTCGCGAGCTTCTTCGAATGAATCTTCTTGTTGAAAGTCATCCACTTTGAGTAGTCCAAGGCTCCTCCTTCTCGAGTGCTACTGGTTTGTTTCGGACCGACGGAGGAGACTTTAGTGCCGTCTTCGCTGTCTTGGCGGAAATACACCGTCAAATGATCGTCACGAAGTTGCGTGTGCGACGACGCGTCGCTTCCGCGCGCGCCAGCGCAGGCGGTCGAGGTAGAGGTAGGTGACCGGAGTCGTGAACAGCGTCAGCATCTGGCTCACGATCAGACCGCCGACGATGGCGATGCCGAGGGGACGGCGAAGCTCGCTGCCGACGCCGCCCACGAGCGCGAGAGGGAGGCCGCCGAAGAGCGCGGCCATGGTCGTCATCATGATCGGCCGGAAGCGGAGGAGGCACGCTTCACGGATGGCGTCGCGCGGACTCTTCCCTTCCTTCCGCTCCGCCTCGAGCGCGAAGTCGATCATCATGATCGCGTTCTTCTTCACGATGCCGATGAGCAGAACGATCCCGATCATCGCGATGATGGTGAACTCAGTGTTCGTCAGCAGCAGCGCGATGAGCGCGCCGACGCCGGCAGACGGCAGCGTGGAGAGGATCGTGATCGGGTGGACGAGGCTCTCGTACAGGATCCCGAGGACGATGTAGACGGCGAGTAGCGCCGCGAGGATCAGTAGCGGCTCGCTCTTGAGCGATGCCTGGAACGCCTGCGCCGTCCCCTGAAAGCCGGGATGGATCGACGACGGCATCTGCATCTGCCGTTCGAGCGCCTCGATCGCGTTTGTTGCCTCGCCGAGCGATACACCCGGCGCGAGATTGAACGAGATCGTCACCGCGGGGAACTGCCCCTGGTGCGGGATCGAGAGCGGCGTCTGATCGATCCCGAAGTGTGCGAACGCGCTGAGCGGAACGTCACGTCCGTTCGACGAGTGGACGTAGACGCTGCTGAGCGAAGCGGGCGACTGCGAGAACTTCGGATCGGCCTCCATCACGACGTGGTACTGGTTCATGCCGCTGTACATCACCGACACCTGCCGCTGTCCGAAGATGTCGTACAACGTGCTGTCGATCGTGGCGAGCGAGATGCCTAAACGCGCGGCCGTCGGGCGATCGATGACGACCGTCGCCTGCAGGCCGTGGTTCTGCTGGTCGCTAGAGACGTCGCGCACCTCTTTCAGCTTGTGCATCGCCTTCTCGAGCTTCGGTGCCCACGACATCAGCTCGCGGACGTCGTCCCCCTGCAGCGTGTACTGATAGTCGGAGTTGCTGGCCCGGCCGCCGACGCGCACGTCTTGCACGGCGCTGAGGAAGAGCTGCGCGCCGGGGATGTGCGCCGTCTTCGGCCGCAGCCGGGCGATGATCTTCTGCGCGTCGGCTTTCCGCTCGTTGAGCGGCTTGAGCGTGACGAACATGCTCGCCGAGTTGCCGCCGCCACGTCCGCCGCCGGTGAACGACACGACGTTCTCGACCGCCGGATCTTTTTCGACGATCCGCATGAAGATGTTCGCCTTCTCAATCAGCGCCGGGAAGGACGTATCCTGCGCCGCCTGCACGTTGCCGCTGAGGCGTCCGGTGTCCTGCTGCGGGAAGAAGCCCTTCGGAATGATCACGTAGAGATAGACCGTGAAGCCGATCGTGGCGAACGTGACGAGAAGGACCGGCAGCGTATTCGTGAGGACGAAGTCGAGCATGTGCTCGTAGCCCCCGCGCAGTTTCTCGAATGCCTTCTCGCTCATGTTGTACAGGCGTCCGTGCTTCCGCTCCCCCTCCGGGATCAGGAACTTCGCGCACATCATCGGCGTCGTCGTCAGCGACACGACGAGTGAGATCGCGATGGCGACGCTCAGCGTGACGGCGAACTCGCGGAAGAGGCGCCCGACGATGCCGCCCATCAGCAGGATCGGGATGAAGACGGCGATGAGCGAGGTGCTCATTGAGAAGACGGTGAAGCCAATCTCGCGGGCGCCGAGGAGCGCCGCTTCCATCGGACGCATGCCGGCCTCGAGATGCCGCGAAATGTTCTCGATGACCACGATGGCGTCGTCGACCACGAAGCCGGTCGAGATGGTGAGCGCCATCAGCGAGAGGTTGTCGAGCGAGTATCCGAGGAGGTACATGATTCCGAACGTGCCGACGAGCGAGAGCGGAACGGCGATACTCGGGATCACCGTCGCCCATCCGCTACGGAGAAACGCGAACACAACCAGGATGACCAGCAGGATCGAGATGACGAGCGTCAGCTCGACGTCCTGCACCGAGGCGCGGATCGTCGTCGTCCGGTCGAGTGAGACGCCGAGGTGGATCGCCGGCGGGATGGCGGCCTGGAGCTGCGGCATCAGCGCGCGAACGCGGTCGACGGTGCCGATGATGTTGGCGCCCGGCTGCCGGAAGAGGACGAGCGAGATCGCCGGCTTTCCGTTCACGGAGCCGGCGCTATTAATGTTCTCGACAGAGTCGCGAACGTCGGCAACCTCGGACAAGATGACCGGCTTGCCGTCGCGCGAGGTGACGATCAGGTTCTGGTACTCGCGCGCCTTGAAGAGCTGATCGTTCGTATGGACGACGTACGCCGTGTCGCTTGTCTGGACGGCGCCTTTCGGACGGTTCGCGTTCGCGGCGGAGAGCGCCGTGCGGACCGCGTCGACGCCGACGTTCATCCGATTCAGAAGCAGCGGATTCATCTCGACGCGCACGGCGGGCCGCGAGCTGCCGCCGACGAACACCTGCCCGATGCCTTCGATCTGCGCGATTTTCTGCGCCAGGATCGTGTCGCCGACGTCGTACATCTGCGGCTGCGTCATGACGTCGGAGGTCATCGCCAGGATCATGATCGGCGCGTCGGCCGGATTGACCTTGCGCCAGTTCGGATTGCTTGGAAGATTCGCCGGCAACTGGCCGCGCGCCGCGTTGATCGCCGCCTGCACGTCGCGCGCGGCGGCGTCGATGTCGCGGTCGAGGTCGAACTGCAGCGTCACGTTCGTCGACCCCGAGGAGCTGTTCGACGTCATCTGCGTGACGCCCGCGATGCGTCCGAACTGCCGTTCGAGCGGCGTCGCGACCGATGACGCCATCGTCTCCGGATCGGCGCCCGGCAGCCCCGCCGACACCGAGATCGTCGGAAACTCGACCTGCGGCAAAGGCGCGACCGGCAGCTTCCTGTATCCCAGCAGCCCCGCCATCAACACGGCGGCGCTGAGCAACGACGTGCCGACCGGCCGTCGAATGAACGGATCGGAGAAGCTCATGACGTCGCCGGCTCGGGCTCGGGGTTGCCGATGTGGACGCGGCGCCGCACGCGTGCGGCGAGGCGGTCAAACCAGAGGTAGACGACCGGCGTGGTGTAGAGCGTGAGCAGCTGGCTGACGAGCAGGCCGCCGACGATGGTGACACCGAGCGGATGCCGCAGCTCGGCGCCGGTGCCGCGGCCGAGGGCGAGCGGCAGGCCGCCGAAGAGCGCGGCGAACGTCGTCATCATGATCGGCCGGAACCGCAGCAGGCACGCCTGATAGATCGCCTCCTCGGCCGGCTTTCCGCCCTCGCGCTCCGCCTCGAGCGCGAAGTCGATCATCATGATCGCGTTCTTCTTGACGATGCCGATCAGCAGGATGATCCCGATCAGCGCCACGACGCCGAGCTCCATGTGGAAGAGCAGCAGCGCCAGGATCGCGCCGACGCCGGCGGACGGCAGCGTCGAGAGAATCGTAATCGGGTGGATATAGCTCTCGTACAGCACGCCGAGAACGATGTAGACCGTCACGAGCGCCGCGAGAATGAGCCACCCTTCGTTCGCGAGCGAGCTGCGGAACACGGCGGCGGTGCCCTGGAACTCGGGATGGATGCTGGCGGGAAGGCCGAGCTTCGCGACCTCCTCGTCGACCCGCTTCGTCGCCGCGCCGAGCGACTCGTTCGGCGCGAGGTTGAACGAGATCGTCGTCACGGGGAACTGGCCGAGGTGATTCACGGCGACCGGCGTCGGATGCGTCTCGATGTGAGCAAAGCTGCTGAGCGGAATGATCTGCTCGCGGCTGCCGGAGAGTCCCGGCACCGGCTGCGTGGTCCCCGGCGGCGCGGGCGTCGATGACAGCGACGTTGCGGCGCTGCCGCCGGCGGACGAGGCAGTCGCGTTCACCGTCGCCTGTGCGGCCGAAGCGCCGACAGCGGGCGTTCCCGTCCCGCCGCTCGAAGAGGCCGTCGCGGCACCGCCGGGCGATGCGTGGATGTAGATGTGCTGCAGCGCGTCGGGAGAGATCTGCAGCTTCGGATCGGCTTCGAGGACGACGTGGTACTGGTTGAGTTGCGTGAAGATCGTCGAGACCTGCCGCTGGCCGAAGGCGTCGTAGAGCGTGTCGTCGATCATCTGCGGCGTCACGCCGAGGCGTGAGGCGGTGTTGCGGTCGACGACGAGATCGGCTTCCAGACTGCCGTGTCCCTGGTCGCTCGCGACGTCGCGCAGCTCGGGAAGCTTCTGCAGCGCGGCGACGACGCGCGGCACCCACTGCGCCAACTCGGCCGAGTTCGCGTCCTCGAGGGTGTACTGGTACTGCGTCAGGCTGACGCGGTTCTCGACCGAAAGGTCCTGTACCGGCTGCATGTAGAGCGTGATTCCGGCGACGTTCGCCACCTTCGGCTGCAGGCGGCGGATGATGTCGGTGGCGTTTCCGTTGCGCTCTTCGAGCGGCTTCAGGTTGATCTGGATGCGTCCGACGTTCGACGTCGTGTTCGTCCCGTCGACGCCGATGAACGACGCGACGCTCGCCACCGCCGGGTCCTGCGAGACGACCTCCGTCAGTTGCAGTTGCCGCTCCGCCATGGCGCGGAACGACGTGTCCTCCGGCGCCTCGGAGATACCGAGGATCACGCCGGTGTCCTGCACCGGGAAGAAGCCCTTCGGGACGATGATGAAGAGGAAGATCGTCAGCAGGAGCGTGCCGACCGTGACGATCAGCGTCGTCGTCTGGTGCCGCAGCACGACCTGCAGCGTCCGGCCGTAGAACGCGATGACGCGCTCGAACAGCTCTTCCGATTTCGCGAAGAAGCGGTTCTCCTTCGCCGTCTCTTTTTCGGAGCGCAGCAGCTTCGACGACATCATCGGCGTCAGCGTCAGCGACACGACCGCCGAGACGAGGATCGTGACGCTGAGCGTGATCGCGAACTCGCGGAACAGGCGCCCGACGATGTCCGCCATGAAGAGAAGCGGAATGAGCACCGCGATCAGCGAGACGGTCAGCGACACAATCGTGAAGCCGATCTGTTTCGATCCCTTCAGCGCCGCTTCGAGCGGACTCTCCCCCTCCTCGATGTAGCGCGTGATGTTCTCGATCATGACGATCGCGTCGTCGACCACGAAGCCGGTCGAGATCGTGAGCGCCATCAGCGAGAGGTTGTCGAGCGAGTAGCCGAGGAGATACATCACGCCGAACGTGCCGACGATCGACAGCGGGACGGCGACGCTCGGGATGACCGTGGCGGAGAAGCGCCGCAGGAAGAGGAAGATCACGAGGACGACGAGCGCGATCGTCAGCAGCAGCTCGAACTCGACGTCGCGCACCGAGGCGCGGATCGTCACGGTGCGGTCCGTGAGCACGGTGACCTTCACCGACGGAGGAAGGCTGCTCGTGAGCTGCGGCAGGAGATGCTCGATGCGGTCGACGACGTTGATCGTGTTCGCGCCCGGCTGCCGCTGCACATTCATGATCACGGCGGGCGTCGTGTTCTGCCATGCGGCTTTCTGCGCGTCCTCGACGCCGTCGACGACGTTCGCGACGTCGCCGACGCGGACCGGCGCGCCGTTGCGGTACGCGATGATCACCGGCTTGTAGTCGGCGCTCGAGAAGATCTGGTCGTTCGCGCCGATGCTGAAGCTCTGCGCCGGCCCCTGCAGGTTGCCCTTCGCCTGGTCGGTGTTCGCCGCGGCGAGCCCGTTGCGGAGGTCTTCGAGGCTCAGGCCGTACGACGCCAGCGCGCCCGGATTCGCCTGCACGCGGACGGCGGGCTTTTGTCCGCCGCTGATCGTGACGAGACCGACGCCGGGAAGCTGCGAGATCTTCTGCGCGAGCGTGGTGTCGGCGAGGTCCTCGACCTTGCTGAGCGGGAGTTGCGTCGACGTGAGGCCGAGCGTCAGGATCGGCGTGTCGGCCGGATTGACTTTGCTGTAGATCGGCGGGTTCGGGAGGTCACGCGGGAGGAAGCTCGCCGCCGCGTTGATCGCCGCCTGCACCTCCTGCTCGGCGACGTCGATGTTCTGCTTCAGGTCGAACTGCAGCGTGATCATCGACCCGCCGAACGAGCTGGTGCTGCTCATCTGCTGCAGGCCGGGAATCTGCCCGAACTGCCGCTCCATCGGCGCCGTGACCGAGGACGTCATGACGTCCGGACTGGCGCCGGGGTAGAAGGTCAGTACCTGAATGGTCGGATAGTCGACCTGCGGGAGTGCCGACACCGGCAGCTCGCGGTACGCCACGATTCCGACGAGGAGGATCGCCGCCATCAAGAGCGACGTCGCGACGGGCCGGAGGATGAAGAGACGGGATGGGTTCACTTACGGCCGTGCCCCCCACGTCCGCCGCGCCCGCCTCCCTCGCCGCCCCGGCCACCGCCGAGCTCCACCTTCCCATTCGGCTGGATCTTGTCGGCGCCGTCCGTCACGACCTGATCGCCTTCACTGACGCCGCTCACGACCGAAGTCAGCCCCTCGGACATGAGCACCTCGACGACGCGCATCTCGGCCGTCTTCTGCGGCGTGACGACGTAGACGTACGTCCCCTGCGCGCCATGCTGCACGGCGGCTGACGGAACGGTCGTCACGTGATGCCGCACGTCGACCTGCAGCCGCGCGTTGATGAACTGGTTCGGAAAGAGCGCGCCGTTGCGGTTGTCGAAGATCGCCTTGCAGCGGAACGTGCCGGTGTTCGGGTCGATCTGGTTGTCGATCGTCAGCAAGCGTCCGGTCGCGAGGAGCGTCGAGTTGTCGCGGCTGAGCGCCTGCACCGCGAGGCCGCCGGCCATGTGCTGCGTCACCGGCGCGAGCTGATCCTCCGGCAGCGTGAAGAGGACGGCGATCGGCTGCATCTGCGTGATGACGACGAGGCCGTTCTGATCCGAGGCGTGCACCATGTTGCCGGGATCGACGAAGCGGATGCCGACGCGTCCCGTGATCGGCGCCTTGATGTGGCAGTACTGCACGTTCAGCTTCGCCTGCTGGATCTGCGCGTCGTCCGCCTTCACGGTTCCCTCATTCACGCGGACGGTCGACTGCTGGGTGTTGTACTGCTGCTGCGAGATGACGCCCGACTTGTACAGGTCGGCGTAGCGCTCGAGGTCGTGCTTCGCGTTCTGCAGCGTCGCCTCGTCCTTGAACCGGTTTGCCTCCGCCTGCGCGAGCTGCGCTTCGGATGGCGCCGGGTCGATGAGCGCGATCTCCTGCCCCGCGCTGACGATCTGTCCCTCCTGAAAGTCGAACCGGAGGAGCTGGCCGTCGATGCGCGTCTTTACCGTGACGGTGTTCAATGCGTTCACGTTGCCGAGGCCGTCGAGGTAGACCGGGACGTCGCGCGCGACCACCGGCGCGACCGAGACAGGGACGGCGCGGTTGCGCATGCTCGCCGCGGCCGACTGCGCCTGCTTCTCGTTCGACGCGGCGCGCTGGCGCAGCAAGACGATCAGGAGAATGATCGCGATCACGACGACCGCGATGGCGATGTTGCGATTCCGCTTGTGGTGGCCGCCCGCCTCCGGCTCGGGCGCAACGTGGATGTCGGGCGGCGAAGCGTTCCCCGGGGTCTCTCGGTCCGGCTGCCGTTGCGCCATCAAACTCCTCCTACCTGCGCGCTACGACTGGCGGGCCGAAATGCCGAAGCGGATGCAGTTTCGTCACTGAGGTTGACTCGTCATCGCGCCGACCACTCCCCCGATCACCGGCAGGACGAGGCCGGTAATGTACGAACCCGTGACCGGCGAAGCAAGGAAGACGTACGCCGGCGCCACCTCCTCCGGCTGCGCCGGGCGGCGGAACGCGGTGCTCTTGCCGAAATCCTTCATCTTCTCCGCCGGCCGATCGGCGGGGTTGAGCGGTGTCCACGTCGGTCCCGGCGCGACGGCGTTCACGCGAATGCCGCGGTCGGCGAGGTTCGTCGCGAGCGCCATCGTGAAGGCGTTCAGCGCCCCTTTCGTCGCCGAGTAGTCGAGTAGCGACGGCTCGCCGAAGATGCCGGTCTCCGAGCTCGTGATGACGATCGAGCTCCCCTCTCTCATGTGCTTCAGCGCCGCCTTCGTCAAATAGAACGTGCCATAGACGTTCGTCTTGAACGTCAGATCGAAATGCTCTTCCGTGAGGTCGTCGATGTTCTCGGTGTGCTCCTGGAAGGCCGCGTTGCTGACAAGGACGTCGAGCCCTCCGAGCTCGTCGACGACCTGCTCGACCGCGTCCCTGCAAAAGTCCGGATCGGTGACATCGCCTTTGATGAGGAGGCAGCGCGCTCCCTCGTCTTCCTCGATGATCCTGCGCGTCTCCTCGGCATCCTCATCGGAGGCGAGATAGACGATGGCGACGTCCGCTCCCTCGCGGGCGAAGAGCACGGCGACCGAACGGCCGATCCCGGAATCGCCGCCGGTGATGAGCGCGACCATGTCCTCGAGCTTGTCGCTGCCGTGGTAGTCGGGGTTGGCGAACATCGGCCGCGGCCGGATGTCCGACTCGATCCCGGGCTTCTGCTGATGCTGCGCCGGCAATGGATTCGCGGGATAGCGCCTCGTTCCGGTCTGCACTCCTCCCTTCTTCGCCTTCTTCCCTCCCCTCTTCGCCTTGGCGCGGTCGACCTCGCTCTGGATCTTGCGTTGCTTCGCGAGGGTGCTTGCCATCTCTTGGTGCCTCCGGCACCGCGAGGTTGCAAGTGGCACACCCTGCTATGGGCAAGCTCCGACAAAGCAGGGGTCGGTCGATCCATAGATGAGTGTGAACGGGCCGATCGTTTGCCCCGTGGTTCGAATCGTTAGCGTAAGAGTCGTGCCGGTCACGACACCGGAATAGTGCGCGGGTTGCGGCGATGGGCAGCACGCCCCGCTGCCAGGCGTAAAGGAACCATCGACCTCGAAATGTCCGTCGGCATCGATCGGCGGCAGCGTGAAAGATCCCTGCCCGCCGCACTGCAACGCCACCGTCAGGCTAACGTCATAGCCCGAAACGACGTTCATGCAATAACCGGCGTGGGCCCAGTGTCCCGAGGCCAACACCGGCGAGGGGGCCGCCGGCGCGACGGCGATGCTCGGCGTGATGGTGGTGACCGTCTGGGTCGTGTTGTTGGTGAACGTGATGAACGCCCAGATGGGAGGATCGGTCGGTTGCGCGGTCGTCACCTCGACGCGGCGAAGGTTCGGCACGTACTCGTAATTGATCGGGGTCTGCAGATACGCCACGTCGGAGCCGCTGAGCGTGAGCGTCTGGGTCGAGAGCACCTCGTTCGTCGCCTCATTCCGTTCCCGTACGACGACCTGATAGTTGCCGGGATATCCGTAGACGCGCAGCAGGCCGCGATAGAAAGAGTTCGTCGGCACGCCGTCCAGCACGACGCCGCGCCGGAACTGCGTCTCCGGGACGCTCGGAACCTCGACGCCGAGGTTCTCGGCATCGTGGGTCGTGTCGCGGATATGCGTCGTGATCGTGACGCCGTCGACCGCACTGCGAGGGATCTCGAGAAACATGCCGGTCGACGCGGAAGCAAGCGTCAGTGCACGCGTCGACATCGGGGGGACCGTCGTCCCGGCGATGTCGACCGGCGACGTCGTCTCGTTGTGCGCGAAGATATCGGTCTGCCAACTGGTGTTCAGAATGCCCTGCGTTCCCGCCGCGATCGGCAGCAGCACGCGCACGTTCGTGTTGGCGGGGTCGTGATAGATGAACGCGCTCTTCAAAGTCAGCGGCGCGCTGACCGGCACATTGACGACCAGATCGACCGGACCCGCCGCGTGCGCCGGCGCGACGGCGATGATCTCGTCAGCCGAATCGAAGATCACGTTGCCGAGCGTGTCGCCGAAGCGGACATAGACGCTGCACTCGAGCGCGGCGCAGGCCAGCGGCGCCCCCAGGAGGTTCTTCCCGTGGATATGAACGATCGCACCACCGCCGATGAGGCCAGACGAGGGAGTCACAGTAGATACTGTGATGTCGGCGAATGCGGGGAGAGAGCAGGCGAAGAGGAGAAGGGCGAAAACGCGTCGCATACGGTTGATACGGAGCATACCCGGCGAGCGATTAGTATTCGGGCATGCGTCCGGTCCGCTTGCTGCTCCTTCTCGCCCTCGCTCCGCTCGCGCTTGCTCAGGCAACGGGTCAGACGATCGACACCAAAGCGGTCGATCGCATCGTCCAGCACACGCTCGACGCGTGGCACATCCCGGGCGCCGCCATCGCGATCGTCGAGAACGACAAGCTGGTCTACGCGAACGGGTACGGCGTGCGAGAGCTGGGAAAGAACGACCGCGTCACGACCGACACGCTGTTCGAGATCGCGTCGACCTCGAAGGCGTTCACCGCGACGTCGATCGCGATGCTGGTCGACGAGAAGAAGATGAAGTGGGACGAGCCGGTTCGTCAATACATTGACTACTTTCACTTCACCGATCCGTGCGCCGACTCGCTCGTGACGCCGCGCGACCTCGTCTCCCACCGCAGCGGCTTTGCGCGACACGACGAGCTGTGGGACAACACGCGCTTCCCGCGCGAGCAGATCATCCGCGCCGTCGGCTACCTGAAGGTCGCGAAGCCGATCCGCACTGTCTACCAGTACAACAACGACATGTTCATGACCGCCGGCGAGGCCGCCGGCGCCGCCGCGAAGATGCCGTTCGACACGTTCCGCAAGACGCGCATCTTCGATCCCCTCGGCATGACGTCGACGATCACGTCGTCGGAGGCGTTCCTGGCGGCGCCGAATCACGCGACCGGCCATCAGTGGAGC
>DASYSN010000308.1:0-6335 GCA_036003305.1 Thermoanaerobaculia bacterium | reverse complement strand
GCTCCCGGTCGGCTCGACCGCTCGCCTCGAGGCTTCCGCCCGTGGACGCAATCTCTCGTTCGCGTACTCGCCGGAGAACCTCCGCCTCGGGAAAGCGATCGACGTCTTCACGCA
This sequence comes from Thermoanaerobaculia bacterium, assembly GCA_036003305.1. Lineage (GTDB taxonomy): Bacteria > Acidobacteriota > Thermoanaerobaculia > Gp7-AA8 > Gp7-AA8 > DASXHZ01. Next base: position 6,221 of record DASYSN010000308.1, on the reverse strand, counting down.
TCCCGACCGCGTCGTCGTCGGAGTCCGCGACCCGCGCGACCGCGACCGCATCACGCAACTCTTCGCGCCGTTCACCGACCGCATCGAGTGGATGTCGGTCGAGTCGGCGGAGATGACGAAGCACGCGCTGAACGCGTTTCTCGCGATGTCGGTGGCGTTCATCAACGAGATCGCCGCGATCTGCGAAAACTCCGGCGCCGATGCGAAGGAGGTCGAGCGCGGTCTCAAGAGCGAGAAACGAATCGGTCCCTCCGCATACCTCGGCCCCGGTGCGGCATTCGCCGGCGGCACGCTCGCCCGCGATGTTGTTTTTCTCTCGGAGCGCGCCGAGAAGTCGGGTCTTCCCGCGCACCTGTTGCGGGGAATCAAGCGGAGTAACGATGCGCACCGCGCCTGGGCCCTCCGCCGGTTGCGCGAGCTCCTCGGCGGCGTCGCCGGCAGGCGGATCGCGATCTGGGGGCTGACGTACAAGCGGGGCACCGACACGCTCCGACGCTCGCTCGCGATCGAACTTTGCCAGTCGCTCGTCGCGGACGGCGCTCGCATTCGGGCGCATGATCCTGTCGTGAAGTCGCTGCCGGATGACCTGTCGACGTCGATCGAGCTGGCACCATCGGCCGTCGAAGCGGCGCGCGATGCGGACGCCCTCGTCGTCATGACCGAGTGGCCCGACTATCGTCAGGTCGACGCGGGCGCCGTCGCTGACGCCATGAGAGGCAATTTGATCCTCGACGCGAATCGGTTCCTGCAGCAGCAGTTCTCCAATGAACCGCGAGTCGTCTATGCAACGGTGGGGAAGGCCCTACCATGACGTTCGACCTCTCCGGCCGCAGCGCGATCGTCACCGGTGCGAGCCAGGGCCTCGGCTTGTCCATCGCGCGTGCATACGTGGAAGCGGGAGCTTCCGTCGCGATCTGCGCGCGCGATGCGTCCTCTCTCGACGCAGCGGTGACGGAGCTTCGCTCCCTCGCAGGCGAGTCACAGAAAATCGTCGCGCGACGAACCGACGTCGCGGAAGAGACCGACGTTGCCGTCTTTGTCGAGTTGGCGCTGCGCGAGCTCGGCCGCATCGACATTCTCGTGAACAACGCCGGCGTCTATGGACCGCTCGGCGCGATCGAAGACGTCGACTGGTCCGCCTGGGTTCGCGCCATCGAGATCAACGTCATGGGTTCCGTGCTCTTTTGCCGGGCGCTTCTGCCGCACTTCAAACAGAATCGGAGCGGGAAGATCATTCAGCTCTCCGGTGGCGGTGCGACGAACCCGTTGCCGCGCATCAGCGCGTATGCCGCCTCGAAGGCGGCGATCGTCCGGTTCGCGGAGACCCTGGCCGAGGAAGTGCGAGAGTGGGGAATCGACGTCAACAGCATCGCGCCGGGGGCACTCAACACACGACTGCTCGACGAAGTGCTCGCGGCGGGGCCGGATCGAGTCGGCGAGAACTTCTACAACCGCTCAATGAAACAGAAGGAGTCGGGCGGCGCCGGACTGCAGAAGGGGACAGATCTCGCCCTCTTCCTCGCGTCGACCGAGAGCGACGGCATCACCGGAAAACTGATCAGCGCGGTGTGGGATCCGTTTCCCGAGTTTCCGGAGCACTCGGAAGACCTCCGGAAGACGGACGTCTACACGCTGCGCCGCATCGTCCCGAAGGATCGCGGTCTGAAGTGGGGACTCGATTGACGCTGCGGGTCGCGATCGTCGGATGTGGTCTCATCGGGCAGAAGCGATCGCGTGCTCTGCCGGGCGGGCGCGTCGTCGTCTGCTGTGATCCTCTCTCCGACCGCGCCGAGTCGCTCGCGAAGTCGACGGGCGCCTCCTGCACCTCGGAATGGCACGACGTCGTTGGGCGTGAGGATGTCGACGTCGTGATCGTCGCGACCACGAACGACATGCTCGCGCCGGTGACCCTCGCCGCGATCGAGGCCGGAAAGCACGTCCTCGTCGAGAAGCCGGCCGCTCGTTCGTTCGACGAGGTCCTTCCGCTGCTCGATGCAGCGACGAAGCGCGACGTCCGGGTCCGTGTCGGCTTCAACCATCGGTATCATCCCGCCCTTCTCGAGGCGCGCAAGATCGTCGATTCCGGCGCATTGGGCGATCTGATGTTCGTCCGCGGCCGGTACGGCCACGGAGGGCGGATCGGATATGACAAAGAATGGCGCGCCGATCCCGGGAAATCCGGCGGCGGCGAGTTGATCGACCAGGGAGTCCACCTGATCGACCTTGCCCGATGGTTCCTCGGCGACTTCACGAATGTCGAGGGCTTCGCAAAGACGTACTACTGGGACATGCCGGTCGACGACAACGCGTTCCTTCTTCTGCGCACCGCTCGGGAGCAGACCGCGTTCCTTCACGTCAGTTGCACCGAGTGGAAGAACCTTTTCTCGCTCGAGATCTATGGCCGCGTCGGAAAGTTGCAGATCGACGGTCTCGGCGGCAGCTACGGAACGGAACGCCTGACGTTCTATCGCATGCTTCCCGAAATGGGACCTCCCGAGACGACCGCGTGGGAGTACCCGCGCGGCGACCAATCGTGGGAGCTCGAGTTCCGCGAGTTCGCCGAAGACATCGCTTTGCACCGCACGCCTGCGGCGGGACTCGCGGAAGCGCGCGCCGCACTCGAGGTCGTGAAGAGAATCTATGAGGGCTCGAAAGCGTGATCATCGCCCGTAGCCCGTTGCGGATCACCTTAGGCGGCGGCGGAACCGACCTCGCCTCGTACTACCGCGAGCACGGCGGCTTCCTCATCGCCGCAGCGATCGACAAGTACGTCTACGTCACCGTGATGCGGCCGTTCGTCAGCGGCATCTTCCTCAAGTACTCGCAGCTCGAGCATGTCGAGAACGCGAATGAAGTCCAGCATCCCATCATCCGCGAGGCGATTCGGATGCTCGACTTCCGCACGCCGCAGATCGAGATCACCACGCTCGCGGACATCCCGTCCGGCACCGGTCTCGGCTCGTCGGGCAGTTTCACGACCGCGCTCGTGAAGGCGCTCTACGCCCACCGGCGCCGCACCATCCTGCCGCACGATCTGGCGCGGCTGGCGTGCGAGATCGAGATCGACCGGCTGAATGAGCCGGTCGGGAAACAGGATCAGTACATCGCCGCGTACGGCGGCATCACGTGTCTCCGTTTCAATCCGGACGAATCGGTACAGGCGTCGCCGCTCGCGCTCAGCTTCGACACCATGGCCGACCTCGAGGACAACCTGCTGCTCTTCTTCACCGGCTTCTCCCGAAGCGCCGGCAGCATCCTCAAAGACCAGAAGACGCGGAGTCAGGGCGGGGACGAGGAGATGATCCGCAACCTCCATTACGTCAAGGAGCTCGCCGGCCGCAGCGAAGCGGCGCTCATCGGCGGCCGCGTCGATGAGTTCGGTGCGCTTCTCCACGAGCACTGGGAGCACAAGAAGCGCCGCTCCGGCGGCATGTCCAATCCGCAAATCGACGAGTGGTACGACCTCGGGATACAAAACGGCGCACTCGGCGGCAAGCTCGTCGGTGCGGGCGGCGGCGGATTCCTGATGTTCTACGCCAAAGATCGCAACCGTCTGCGGCATGCGATGAGCCGAGCGGGACTGGAAGAGGTGCGCTTCCGGTTCGACTTCGAAGGGACGAAAATCCTCTTGTCGTGATGTTATTCTTAACAATCTCGAATGAGCTACGCACGTAAGCATCTTGCCGAAGCGGCGGAGGTGATCGCTCGCATCGACGTCGATGCCGTCGAACGGATTGCCGACCTCCTGTCGGACCTCCGCGAGCGCCAGGGACGGCTGTTCTTCCTCGGCGTCGGCGGCAGCGCCGGCAACTGCTCGCATGCAGTCAACGACTTCCGGAAGATCGTCGGCATCGAGGCCTACGCGCCGACCGACAACGTCTCCGAGCTCACCGCTCGAACCAATGACGAGGGATGGGAGACCGTCTTCGTCGAGTGGCTGAAGACGAGCCGGCTGTCGAAGAACGACATGATCTTCATCTTCTCCGTCGGCGGCGGAAATCTCGAGAAGAACATCAGCCCCAACCTCGTCCGCGCGTTGCAGTACGCGCAAACAGTCGGCGCACAGGTGGTGGGCGTGGTCGGCCGCGACGGCGGCTACACGGCGCGGGTCGCCGACGCGTGCGTCATCGTTCCGACCGTGAATCCCGAAACCATCACGCCGCACTCCGAGGCGTTCCAGGCGGTCATCTGGCACCTCCTCGTGTCGCATCCGCTGTTGAAAGCAAGAGAAACCAAATGGGAGTCTGCGTCGCTTGAAGCGAGCCGTATTTCTTGATCGCGACGGTGTGATCAATCGCGCCGTCGTTCAGGATGGGAAGCCGTTCCCTCCGCGCTCCGTGACGGAGCTCGAAGTGCTGCCCGACGCGAAGGACGCGTTGCTGCGTCTGCGCGACGCCGGCTACATGCTCATCGTGGTCACGAATCAGCCCGACGTCGCGCGCGGCACCCAGAGCCAGTCGCAGGTCGAGGAGATCAACGCCCGTCTCGCGACGGAGCTCGCGATCGACGAGTTCATGGTCTGCTACCACGACGACGCGGCCGGCTGCGCGTGCCGCAAACCGAATCCCGGCGGCCTGCTCGACGCGGCGGAGCGCCACCAGGTCGACCTGACGCGGTCGTACATCGTCGGCGACCGCTGGCGCGACGTCGAGGCCGGACAACGCGCCGGGTGCACGCCGTTCTTCATCGACTACGGATATTCGGAACGCGAGCCCCAACAGCCGTTTCTGCGCGTGCGATCGCTCGCCGAGGCAGCGGAGCAGATCGTCACGAAAATCGCGACGGAGGGTGAATGACGAGCGTCAATGACCTCAAAGTGAAGCTGTTTGCGGACGGCGCGGACAAAGCGGGCATGCTCGAGATGTACCGCAAGCCGTTCGTCAAAGGCTTCACCACGAATCCGACCCTCATGCGGAAGGCGGGCGTCAGCGACTACCGCGGCTTCGCGCGTGACGTGCTCGAAGCCATTCCGGACCGTCCCATTTCCTTCGAAGTCTTCTCCGACGAGTTTGAAGAGATGGAGCGTCAGGCACGCGAGATCGCGACCTGGGGGCCGAACGTCTACGTCAAGATTCCCGTGACCAACACCCGTCGCGAGCCGGCGTACAACCTCGTGCGATCGCTTTCGCACGAGGGAGTGAAAGTGAACGTGACGGCGATGCTGACGCTCGACCAGGTCCGTGCCGTCGCCGACGCGCTGCGCGGCGGCGCACCGAGCTGCGTTTCGGTCTTCGCGGGACGCATCGCGGACACCGGCGTCGATCCGGTGCCGATCATGGCGGAGTCGGTCCGCCTCCTCGCCGACGTTCCCGGCGCCGAGTTGATCTGGGCGAGTCCGCGCGAGCTGCTGAACGTCTTCCAGGCGGAGGCGGTCGGCTGCCACATCATCACGGCGACGAACGACATCCTCAAGAAGCTCGACCTGATCGGGAAGGATCTCGCCGACTACTCGCTCGACACCGTGAAGATGTTCTTCAACGACGCAGCGCAGGCGGGCTTCACCCTCGACGTTCCGGTCGCCGCCACTCAGTGATCGAAGAACAGCGCCTCGAGTTGCCCGCGGCTGCCGAAACGGCAGCCGCTTTTGTTTCATGGCAGGAGCTCGCCGGGCTCGCATTGCTGGCGCCGTTCTTCCTCTTTCCGCCGGTGGGACGGCCGCTCCTCACCATCGTCCTCCTGCTGCCGTGCGTCTGGATCTTTGCCGCCGTTCGCGGAGGGCCGCTCCTTCCGCGGACGGAGCTCAACGGCTCGCTCGCACTTCTAATCGTCATGGTGCTCGTGAGCGTGTTCGCGACGTACGACGTCCTCTTCAGCGCGCCGAAGGTGCTCGGCGTCGTCTTCGGGATCGTCCTTTTCTTCGCGATCGTCCGTGCAGTCCGTGTTCGTCCGACGCTCGCCAACGCGCTTGACCTCTTCTCACTCGCCGGAGCCGTCCTCGCGGTCGCCGGTCTCCTCGGCACGAACTGGATCGACAAGATGCCGCTGCTTCGCGGCATCACCGCGCACGTGCCGGCCGTCATTCGAGGAGTTCCGGGGCAAGCCGAGGGATTCCAGCCGAATGCGATTGCGGGCGCGTTGGTGATGTTCCTTCCGCTGCAGTTCGCACTCTGCATGGCCTCGCCGGCGCGGCGGCCGTTTCACATCGCGACGTTCGCCCTCTCGTCGTTCACGTTCCTGCTCACCCAGTCGCGCGGCGGCTATCTCAGTCTCCTTGCCGGTGG
>DASYSN010000307.1:0-7494 GCA_036003305.1 Thermoanaerobaculia bacterium | reverse complement strand
TCTTCATCGGAGATGAAGTCGCCGCGTTCGGCGGCAGCGAGACCGGCGTCGATCTTCTGCTGGACGTAAATGTGGTACTGGATGTCTTCGTAGGAAACATCGGCGGGCAACTCGTCGAGCAACCGGCGAACAGCCTCTTTGGGAATCGTTCTACCCATCTGCGCTTCTTATTCTAGCGCCGTCGCGGATTGCCCGAAACGAGGCGTACGCGCCGTCCCGACGCGCTGGTCAGTTATCTCTTCTCCGGCTGCGTCATGCGGATGATCGACCGGAAACCGAAGGCGAGCGGAAACGCGTCCGCGTCGCGGGTCGACGGGTTGCCGAACCACCATTCAACGACCCAGGCGCCATTCGCGCCGGAGGTCACGCCCGACCCATTCGGCGGCGTTGCCGCCGCGAGCTTCACCTCCCGCGGCTCGATCTCGAACTTGCCGTGAAACGCGCGCGAGATCGTGAACTTGCGGTGGATCGATCTGCCGCCAACCCTCCGGCATCTGAAGCATAAGTCGACGCATGACCGAACCACTACTCTTGGAACCAGGGAGGATTTCTACGGTTCAGGGCACTCCAAGAGAGGGGGAGGCCTACATGTCAAGCATCGCACCGGACCAGCAACTCAAGGAGCTCGAGGAAAAGAGCGTGAAGTACGCGATAGTCGTCGAGGCACGCGACGCCGTCCATGCATACCTGAAGTACTGGGCGGGATTCATAGGAGCTCTGGCGATCATCGGAGGTTGGTTAGGCGTCTCGTTGCACACACAGTTGGATGCGCTGAACACGATTGTCGCATCGCAAAAGGAGCGGGTCGCGGACCTTGACACGCGTGCGAAGGAACTCCTCCAAACCGTCAGCACAACCGAGGCGAACGTGAACGAGCTCAAGAAGAACGTCACCGTGCAAGAGCGCTACCTTGACGACAAAGAACGCGCGCTCGGCTCCAAAGCGGACCGCCTTTACGACCGTGCCGGCCACTTCGAAGAAATGGCAATCCAATACGGCGCGAAGACCGATGAGACGCTACAGCGAATCGCTACCGCGGCAAACGAATCGGAAAAGCAGGCGGCAGAAGCGAAGGCGGAAGTCGCCGGAATCAACAAAATGAGAGGTGATGTCGAGACGGCGGCCACATCAGCAAGAGATGACGGCAAGGCGCTCAGCACCATAATGAACCGCGCTCACGAGTTCGATAACGACATCGGTACACACCGACGGGTGTTCCGTAACGCGCTGCTCGACTATTTCACGCTCACATCGAAAGCCGACTCACCTGAACTCCGCCTCACGAGCGGCAATGGAGCAGCATTTTACAAAGTCACATTCCACACAGGCAGAAACATCTCGAGCGGCTTCACTCTTTCGTACGACGTTACCGAATGCAAATTGCCTAGCGAAGCATGTGGCGCGCCGACGCATCACGACAAGGTCATTCACTTCACACGGAGCCATCGCGACTGGGTCGACATCGACGGCACGTACGGGCAATACGAGTTCGCGGTGGATTACGTATTCGTTTCAGCGTTTGCAAAGAATTTTGTCACAATTAGAGTCGGTGCGACTGATAAGCTTCTTCCGTCCGCTAATACGTCGGACGTGGCAGTTCGAGCCAGTCTACAATGACCTGGCAAGCGGACCCTCGGGAGCGTCCCCTACCAGCTGCGTGCCTGAGAAGAGGCCCTTGACGACGGCGCCGGTGACGAAAGCGAGAGTTACCGCTATCTCGGAAGCGCAGTCTGCGCTCGTAGCCACTCGACCAGCTCGCGGTTGCCGCTTTCTTCCGCGACCTGGAGCGGGGTCTTGTCGTCGTGGCCGATCCAGTTCGGGTCGGCGCCGCACGTAAGAAGGAACTGCGCGGTTGCGAGCTGGCCTCCTCGGCAGGCGTTCCAGAAGCCGTTCGTGATCTGGTTTCGCACCTCTTCGAGCAGGCCGAGGGCGGCGGCTTGCCAGAACGTCGTCCTGGCGCCGCGGGCGAGGAGGCGGCGGGCGGCATTCCACTGCGCGAAGACGACGGCGTCCGACATCGGCGTGCCGCCGGTGAAGATCGCGCCGGGCGCTTCGATGTCGGCGCCGGCGTCGAGGAGCGCGTCGATGACCGCGACGTCGTCGCAGCTCGCTGCCCAGTGCAGCGGCGTTTCCGCCGATGGCGCCGTCGGGTGATTCACGGCGGCATTGACCTCGGCGCCGTATCGAACCAGCAGCGCGACGGTCCGCGGCCCTTCGGGAAAGTGACCGGGCCAGTCGGTCACGATGTGGAGGAGTGACCGCCGGGCACCTTTCGTGTCGACGATGCGCGCCGCGCCGAGATCGGGATCGTGCTGCAGCAGTTGCTCGAGGCGCGGCAGGTCTCCGGTGCGAATGGCATTCATGACCGCGGTTGCCCGCGGATCATCACGCGCGATGTCCATCGCCCGCATTCTGTCGTATCTTCCGGCCGATGCGACGACTGGTCATCGCGATCGTCTTTGCCGCCGCCGGGTGCGCGACCGCGCCTTCGGCTGCGTACTTTACAGAGCTCGAGCAGAGGTGGCTCGCGGCACTGCAGGCGCATGACACGACCGCGTTGAACGAGCTGCTCGACGACTCGTTCGTCGACTCCACCTCTCGCGGCGGGACACGAACGAAGCACGACGTCTTCACCGGTCCGCCGGCGGGAGGAGCGTACAGATCCGTTCGCCTCGATGAGCTGAAGGTTCGCGCGTATGGCTCCCGCACCGTGATCGTCACCGGCGTGAACGTGCTCGAAGGGCCTTCGAAAGACACCGTTCGCGTGCGATTCACCGACGTGTTTTGCAAGTCCGGACTTCGTTGGCGCGCCGTCGCTGCCCAGGAAACGCTCGAGCCGTAGACCTTTACGGGGAATTGCCACGATTACCGGTTGCCATTTCGCCGGAAACCCGTATCCTCTTCCTCCAAGCCCACACACTTGCGGTCCCCGGCCGCAGAACTGTTCACGCAATCCACCAGGGAGGACACTTCGTCGATGAACGCTCGTCGTCTAGCTCTAGCAGTAGCTTTCTGTTTCCTTGCGGCCGCGAACGCCGCATTTCCAGCCTCCACCGTCGTCATCAGCCAAGTGTACGGGGGCGGCGGTGCCTCGACCGGAACCCCGACATACAAGGCCGACTACGTCGAGCTCTTCAACGCGGGCAACTCATCGGCGACGCTGACCGGCTACTCGGTTCAGTACGGCTCGTCCACCGGCAATTTCTCGAGCGTGTACGCAATCCCGAGCGGCACCTCGATTCCCGCAGGCGGCTATCTCTTCCTGTCGGTGAGCAGCGCCGGAACAGCAGGAGCGAATTTTCCGGTCACCCCCGACCTGACGACGACCGCCCTGAACATGTCGGCCGCCAGCGGCAAAGTGGCCCTCGCAAACATCGCGACCGGGCTCGGCTGCGGAGCCACGGCAACGCCGTGCACGCTTCCCGATTCGCGCATCGCCGACCTCGTCTCCTACGGCGCATCGAATGACGCGGAAGGGGGCGTCACCGCGGGCAACGGCGTCGCGCTGACGAACGCACAAGGTGCGGTGCGTGCGTCGAACGGGTGTCAGGACACCAACAACAACAACGCCGACTTCGCAATCGTGAGCAATCCGGTGCCGCGCAACAGCTCCTCCGCGGCTCACCCGTGCGGTGTCGTCGTCAACAACCCGCCCACCATCACGGCGCCGGCAAATCCGATCGCGACCGTTTTCCAGAACGCCGCGCCGTTCAACGTCCAGGTCACCGGCACCGACGACAACAACGCGTTCACGTGGAGCGCGACCGCCGGCAGCGGCGTGCAGAACGTCGCCGTCTCCAGCGGCCAGGGAACGGCCAGCGTCACCTACACCGTGACGCTCGTGACCAACTTCACCGGGACCGCGACGTTCACCGCGACGCTCTCGGACGGCGTGAACGCGGCCGTGAACCAAGCCGTCAATATCACCGTGAATCCGCCGGCGGTCGACAATCCGCCGTCGATCACCGCCCCCGCCAATCCGATCGCCACCGTGACGAAGAACGCCGCGCCGTTCAACGTATCGCTGAGCGGGTCTGACGATCACGGCGTCTACGCCTGGTCGGCGACTCCCGGCACCGGCGTTTCGTCGGTCAGCGTGTCGAACGCCAATACGAGCACCGCAACATTCAACGTGACGCTCACGAACAACTTCACCGGTACGGCGACGTTCACCGCGTCGCTGACCGACAACGTGAACCCTGCGGTCACGCAGGCCGTGAACATCACCGTCAATCCGCCGGCGATTCCGGCCGGTACGATCGTCATCAGCCAGTTCTACGGCGGAGGCCACAACTCCGGCTCGACGTACAACAACGACTACATCGAGCTGTTCAACCGCACCAACGCGCCGGTGTCGGTCGAAGGGTGGGCCGTCCAGGCGTACTCCTTCGGCACGAGCTCCTGGAACGCGACGCCGATCCACGGAACGATCCAGCCGTACAGCTACTACCTCGTTCAGGAGGCGCAGGGCGCGACGGCAACCGGCGGTACGACGCCGCTGCCGACGCCGGACGCCGTCGATACGAACGACGTCGGCTCGACGGCAGGCCGCATCGCGCTGACCAGCACCGCTGTCGCCCTGCCCGATGCCTGCTCGACACGCACGGACATCCTCGACTTCATCGGCTACAGCAGCAGCTCGAACAACGCGACGTGCGCCGGTCGAACCACGATTCCGACGTCGCTCTCGAACACTCTCGCCGGATTCCGCACCCTCGGCGGCTGCACGTTCAACAACAACAACGCCGACTGGGCGGTCGCACCGCCCGCGCCGCGCAATTCGGCGTCGCCGATCAACGACTGCACGAACCACCCGCAGGCGACGCAGCACGTCATGATCAGCCAGGTGTACGGCGGCGGCGGGAACAGCGGCGCCACCTATGCGAACGACTTCGTGGAGCTCTACAACCCGCTCGACACCGACGTCTCGCTCGACGGCTGGTCGATTCAGTACGCCTCGACGACCGGCAACGGATGGGCGGGACAGATTCAGCCGCTCGGCGGCACCATCTACGCCCACAACTACTTCCTGATCAAACTCGCCAGCGGCACGACCGGCGAAGGCCTGTCGGTGGACAACCCGAACGTCATCGGCAGCATCAACATGTCGGGAACCGCCGGCAAGATGTCGCTGGTGAAGCGCTACGGAGCGCTTTCCGGCAACTGCCCGATCGGAGACATCGACCTGGTCGACTTCATCGGCTACGGCACCGGCACCGACTGCTTCGAGGGCGGCGCTCCGGCGCCGAGTCTGTCGAACACGCAGTCGGCCGTGCGCGCGTCCTTGACGGACACCGACCAGAACAGCGTCGATTTCACCAAGCAGACGCCGAATCCTCACGCCGGCCCCGGCGGACTCGTCCCGTTGCCTCCCAACGTGACCAGCACCGAGCCGGCCGCGACGAACGCTCCCTACGACGCTACGGTCCGCGTCGACTTCGGCGAAGCGGTGACCGTGGTGCCCGGTTGGTATTCGATCACCTGCGCGACGACCGGGGATCACAGCAGCAATGTCACCGTGGCCACGGCCTTCGGCGACAAGACCTGGCTCATCACCCCGAACGTCTCCTTCACGCCGGGCGAGACCTGCAGCGTCACCGTCTTCCACGACAAGGTCACCAACGCAGACGTCACCGTGCCGCCGCAAGCGATGCACCCCGTCAGCGATTTCACGTTCAGCTTCACCGTGGCGACCGGCGCCGCCGCGCCCTACACCCCCGACGTTCATCTGACGATGGGCAATCCATCCAACGCCATCGATGACGTCAACGTCCCGGACAACTACCTGATGGTCAAGCCCACGTACGCGACGTCGTACAACCGCAGCAAGGGAACGCCGAACTGGGTGAGCTGGCACCTCGACGCGTCGTGGTACGGCGCGCTCGCACGCGTCGACGTCTTCCGCGCGGATCCAAAGGTGCCGGCCGATTGGTACCGCGTCGAAGAGACCGACTTCACCAGCTCCGGTTTCGACCGCGGCCACATGTGCCCGAATGCCGATCGCGACAACCAGAACCGCATCCCGATCAATCAGGAAACCTACCTGATGTCGAACATGGTTCCGCAGGCCCCCGACAACAACCAGGGCCCGTGGGCCAATCTCGAGGGTTACCTCCGCACCCTGACCGACGCCGGCAGCGAGATCTACATCGTCTCCGGCCCGGCGGGCGTCGGCGGCACCGGCAGCAACGGCGGCGTCACGACGACGCTGGCGGGCGGCCATGTCACCGTTCCGGCGTACACGTGGAAGGCTGCGCTGGTGCTTCCGGGACAGACCGGCGACGACGTCGCGCGCGTCACGGCGTCGACCCGCGTCATCGCGGTGATCATGCCGAACGTGCAGGGCATCCGGACGGCCAACTCCAGCGACTGGATGACGTACCTGACGACGGTCCACGCGATCGAGCAGCTCACCGGCTACAACCTCTTCTCCAACGTTCCGCAGGTCGTTCAGAACGCGATCGAGTACGGGGTGAACGGCGACAACCCGCCGGGAACGGCAGACCAGTCAGTCAGCACGACCGAGGACCACGCAACGTCGTTCAACCTGACGGTGGCGAATCCGACGGCGAATGCGCTCACTTACAACGTATTGACGAATCCGGCCCACGGCACGCTATCAGGTTCGAACGGCACCGAGACCTACACGCCCGCGCCTGACTTCAACGGCACCGATACCTTCACCTACAACGTCACCGACGGGACCCACACGTCGAATACTTCGACGGTGACGATCACTGTGAGTGAGATCAACGACGCGCCGACCGCCGGCGACGACGCCAAGTCGGTGAACGAAGACTCATCCATTACTTTCGCGAGCTCCGACCTCACGTCGAACGACAGCGCCGGCCCCGCGAACGAGTCGGGCCAGACGCTGACCGTCTCCTCGGTCACTCCGACCGCAGACACGCACGGCACGGTGTCGCTGAGCAGCGGCCAGGTCACCTACACCCCGACGCCGCTTTACTTCGGCAGCGCGAGCTTCACGTATCAGGTCTGCGACAACGGAACCACCGCCGGCGTCGCCGATCCGCAGTGCACGACCGCGACGGTCAACGTCACGGTCAACTTCGTGAACCACGCGCCGGTCGCCTCGATCAGCGCGCCGTCCACCGGCAGCGAAGGTTCCGCGATCAGCGTCAGCGGCGGCGCGACGGACGTCGATCCCAATGAGTCGGCCACGTTCGCGTTCAGCGTCACGAAGAACGGTTCGCCGTACGCCAGCGGCAGCGGCACGCCGTTCTCGTTCACGCCGGACGACAACGGCACGTACGTCGTCTACGAGGTCGTCACCGACTCGCACGGCGGCCAGGGCACCGCATCGGCAACGATCAACGTCAGCAACGTCGATCCGGTGATCTCCGCGGTCACCGGTCCGACCGCTCCTCTCCCGCTCACCGGCGCGACCGCGACGATCCATGTCAACTACAGCGACGCCGGCTCGGCCGACACGCAGTCGGCGCTCTTCACGTGGGACGACAACACGACGTCGAC
>DASYSN010000306.1:0-7178 GCA_036003305.1 Thermoanaerobaculia bacterium | reverse complement strand
ATCGTCGCCGCGACCGCCAGCGTCAGCGCGATCTGGAGCAGCGCGCCGCTGACGAGGTGGAAGTTCTCGACGTCGTACCGCGTCCACCGTCCCTGCGTCTCCCCATCCTCGGCGTCCCCCGCGAGGCGGCGAAGCCGCACGGCCCCGAGCTGCTGCGAAAAGTACCGCGCCGCATCGAAGACGAGATACAGCAAGCCGCCGACGATCGCGACGACGATCCATATCCCGCTGGCGCCGCTACTTCCCATTTCCCAACAAGCGTTCCGACAGGCGGCGGATTCTATCTCGCGCTAAGCCAGAAACACAGCGCCCAGCGCCGCGATCAGCGACACCTTCATCAGCCCCTCGGACCGCCGGTGCAGGCGCATGAATTCAGCGCGAGCGGGGTCGTCTTCCCCTCGCATCCGGCCGCGGAGGCGCCCCATGACCGGCTCGAGGTACCCGATCTCGTACAGCACAACCGCGCTCAGCAGCGCGAGCAGGACCCACCGCGCCGCGATCCACGGCGAAGACGCATGCCGCTCCCACTGCGCGTGCTTCACGCCCGCCGCGATGAGCGCCACGATGACCGCTCCGAGGCGGATGCGGGAAAACCGCCGTAAGATGGTCCCGAAGATGGCGCCGGCGTCCGCACGCGGCAACCGGCGAAAGAGCTCCGGCGCGGTGAGCGCGCCGAGGGCGATCGCGCCGCCGATCCAGAGCGCAAGCGCCACGTGATAGACGAAGCTGACGGTCATATAAAAAAGGTTCGGCATGAACACACTCCTCTTCCTCGCAACGGTCATTCTCTCGTCAAACACGGCTCCGTCGTCGGTGATCGCGAACCGGCCGGACCTGCAGAAGCTGAAGGTCACCGAGGTGGAGCGGCAGCGGCTGATCGCCGCGCTGGAACAGAACCACTTCGGACAGGAGGGCGCTCCGCTCCGGCTGGCCGACCTCCCGCGCGAGCCGCGGCCGAATTCGGACGAGGAGTGGTCGTGGCGCAACCGCGCGAAAGCGCACGAAGAAGCGATCCGGCAGGCGAAAGAGAATCGCGACCTGCTGCGGCAGAAAGCGGAGGCGCTGCGGTCGCACATCAGCGGGCTCCTTGCGCTGGGTTACAAGCCCCACCAGTTCAGTTACGACGCGACGGAGCTTGCGGCGACGCTCGACCAGATTCCGTACGCGGAGTTGTCCGTGACCCGCGCTGAGCGTGCGTACGACGAGTTCCGCGAGGAAGCGCGCGTCAAGGGGATCACGCCGGGGTGGCTGCGGTAGCTGCTGCGCTCGAGGCACGACCCCCTCATCCGCCTTCGGCACCTTCTCCCCCGTCACCGGGGGAGAAGGGCTCTCGTGGGTGAGTACCCTTCGCTCCGCGATAGCGGGGAGAAGGTGCCGAAGGCGGATGAGGGGCGCGCGCGCGCGAATTACGGCTGCGGCCCGAAGCTCTCGCTAATGATCGCGCCGGCGTCCATCTCGAGGTCGCGCAGAATTTTGCGCGCGCGCTCGAGGAACGGATCGAAGCCGGCGGCCATGATCGTCGCGTTGGCGAGCGAACGGCGGTTGCGCTCGATGAGCGTCTCGATGCGGCCGCTCTCGTGCACGATCGCTCCACTCCGCGCGAGCGGGTCGAAGTCGGCGGCGTAGAGAATGTGCCGCCGGTCCGGCTCGTACAGCACCGTGATCGCGCGATCGTCATTCACCGCGAGCATGTGCAGCACGATGCTGCGCACCGGCGCGATGCCGGTGTCGCCGGCGAGAAAGACGACCGGCTTCGAGTCATTCGCCGGCAGCAGGAACTCGCCATACGGGCCGTCGATCGAGACATCCGCGCCGCTCTTCAGATTCTTGAGCGCCGCGCTGCCGCGGCCCGGCCCGAGGCGTACGCAGAGTTGAATCTCCTTCGGACGCTCCGGCGCCGAGGCGATGGTGTACGCGCGCGACACCCCCTCCGGAAAACGGAAATTCACCCACTGCCCCGGCTGGAACTCGAAGGCGTCGTCGAGCGAAACGGTGATCTGCAGGACGTTCGGCGCGAGCTCCTGAATCTCGCTCACGACCGCGGGTTGGTTGCGCACGGCCGAAGTCTATCGCGGGAGCCAGTCCTCGGTCCTCGGTCCTCGGTCCTCAGAAAAACAATCGGTGCCGATGTCCGCCGACTCACGACCGAGGACTGAGGACCGAGGACCGAGGACTCCGGTTACGCCCACATCCCGCTCTTGGCGAGTTTCGAGATCTTTTTGAGGAGCCGGTCTTTCTTGAAGCCGCGGAGGTGGTCGACGTAGAGCATGCCGTTCAGGTGATCGGTCTCGTGGCACATGGCGCGGGCCATGAGGCCGTCGCCCCACATCTCGCGCTGCACGCCGTGCCGATCGAGGTAACGCAGCTTCGCGCGCAGAGGTCGGATCACGGTCTCGGTGAAGTCGGGGATCGAGAGGCAGCCCTCGTCCTCGGCCTGCTCCCCTTCGCGCTCCACGACTTCCGGATTGACGCAGACGTGCAGATCGCCCGGCTTCTTGCCGACGGAGAGGTCGATCACGCAGAGCCGTTTCGAGATGCCGACCTGGTTCGCGGCGAGGCCGACGCCCGGCGCCGCGTACATCGTCTCGACCATGTCATCGATCAGCTTCTGCAGCGCGTCGTCGAACGTCGTGACCAGCTCGGCCGGCTTGCGGAGCACGTCACTGCCGTACTTGACGATCGGGAGAACCGCCAAAACCTACGCGCCCTTCTTCTTCAGATTCTCGATCATCGCCTCGACGGTGTGCTTCGCGCGGCGCTTGTAGAACTCGTCGAGGACGCGCCGGATGCCGGGATACTTCGCGAGCGCGTTGTCGAGCTTCGTCTTGTCGAGGCGCAGCAACTCCGTACGCTGGCCGGCGGTGATCGTCGCGGTGCGGGGCTTGCCGGTGAGCACGCTCACCTCGCCGAAGAAGTCGCCCTCGCCGAGCTGCGCGAGATAGAGAGGCGTCCCGGCGCTGCCGCGCGTGAAGACCTTCACCTCGCCCGAGGCGATGAGGTACATCGACGAGCCGGCGTCGCCTTCGCTGATGATGATGTCGCCCTGGTTGTGCGTCTCGACTTCCATCTCGCGCACGAGCGCGTCGCGTTCTTCGTCGCTCAGTTCTTCGAAGAGAGGACTCTTCGGCACCTTGCGCGTGAAGAGCGGCTCGTCCTTCCCCGGCTCCCCTTTCGCACCGCGCTGCGCGCTCAGCTTCTCCGCCTTCTTGCGGACGGCGATCGCCTGCACCGTGAGGCCGTTGTCCTCGTAGTACTTTGCGGTCGCTTCGTACTGCACGACCGCGTCGTCCACGTTGCCGGAGCCGGCGAGCGAGTCGGCGTACTGCAGCCGGATCCGCGGATTGTTCGGATACTTGTCGAGGTCCGCCTTCAGCAGCGGGACCGCACGCGCATACTCGCGCTTCGCCAGCAGCGACGCGCCGCTTTCGGTATCAGGCATGGCGGCGAGATTGTAACCTCCGGAGCGGCGGACGCCTCGTCCGCCGCGCGTGGCCGGGCGGACGAGGCGTCCGCCCCTCCGTCAGTACTTGATTCTCTTGAGCTCGAGCTTGGCGGAGGCGGCGGAGGAGGAGTACGGGTAGCGGCGGATGACCTCATCGAGAGTGTTGCGCGCCATGCCGAGGTCGCTGGTCTTCTCGAAGGCGAGCGCGATCTTGAACATCGCGTCGGGCGCCTTGTTCGCCTCGGAAAACTCCGCCGTCACTCGCCGGTAGAACTTCATCGCCTCGGCGTAGTTGCCGGCGACGTAGTACGTCTCGCCGATCCAGTACAGCGCGTTGTCGGCGAGGTCGCCGGTCGGGTCGGCGTCGAACACCTGCTGGAACGTCTTCCGCGCGTCGTCGTACTTGCCGCGGCCGTACAACATCAGCGCGCTCCGGTACGTGTCTGCGACCCCCGCCGAGACGAGCGCACGCGACGGCTGCGCGGACGCGGGCGTTTTCAGTGTGGCACCGGCGCCCTCGCCGGTGCGGGTCTGCGCAGCCGGAGCCTGCGCCGGCGAGGGCGCCGGCGCCACACTGACAGGCGCCTGCTCCAGCTTGTTCATCCGCTCGTTGAGCACGTCGATGCGTTCGAGCAGCTCCGTCATCGACGTCTGCAACTCCGCGAGCCGGGCGTCGGTAGTCGGATTCGACGGCTGCGCGAGGTCCGCGGGAGGCACCGTCTGCGGCACGACGAGATCGGGATCGCCGTGGCGCGACGCGCACCCGGCGAACAGCACCACGACGGCGGCAGTCACTACGACGCGCTTCATGACGATGTCGATGCGAGATTCTTCTTCGCGCGCGAAGCGTACTCGCTCTTCGGGAACTCCGTGACGACGCGCTCGTAATAGAGCCGCGCCTCACCCTTGCGTCCGAGGTGCTGGAGGCAGGTCGCGAGGTCGAAGAAGGCCGCGTCGCGCTCGTTGTACTGCCCGTACTCGTCGATCAGACCGTTCAGGCGCAGGAGCGCCGCGTTCCAGCTGTGCCGCTTCATGTAGTACTGCGCGATGAGGTGCTCGTGCTTGGCGAGGCGGTTGAGGACATCCTGCCGCCGGGCGTCGGCCTCCGCGCGCAGCGGACTTTTCGGATACGCCCGGATCATGTCGTCGAACTTCTCGAGCGCCTCGTGCATCTTCGCCGGATCGCGGTCCGGCTTCTCCATCTGCTTGTACGACACCATCGCGATCTGGAGCATCGCGTAGTCGGCGCGGTCGCTGCTCGGGTAGCGGTTGATGAAATCGCGGTACTTGTACTGCGACTCGACCAGGTTCACCGGATTGCCCTGCATGAAGTACGTGTCGGCGACGCGCAGCAGCGCGCGGCGGCCGAGCGGATCGTTCGGGTACGTCTCGTAGACGTGCTGGTAGTACGTGCGCGCCTTCGGGTACTTCCGCTTCGCGAACCACTCCTCGCCGCGCTGGAAGACCTGCTCTTTCGACAGACTGACGAACTCCGGGTTCACCCGGATCACCGGCTGCCGGTTGCTGTGATGACAGGCCGGAGCGGCCAGCGCCAGCAGCGCCACCAGCGCGACCGGTAAGGTTTTGCGTCGATTCAATTTGCCCCCTCGAGATTCGGCATCCGTCATCCGGCATCCGGCATCCGTAGGCCTCGGATGCCGGGTGCCGGATGCCGGATCACGCCCTACTAACAGCGCTCCGGATCGCTTCCATTGCAGCCACCCGGTCGGGTTTCCCGAATACGGCTGATCCGGCGACGAGAATGGTGGCGCCAGCGCCGGTCACCGCGGGTGCGGTGTGTGCGTCGATGCCGCCGTCCACTTCGATCTCGACCTGGAGCCCCCGCTCCCGGACCAGTTGTGAGATATGACGGATCTTGGGCACGACAGGTTCGATGAATCTTTGGCCGCCGAAGCCGGGGTTGACCGTCATCACCAGCACGTAGTCGCAAAACTCGATCGCCGTGGTGAGCGATTCGGCCGGCGTCGCCGGGTTGAGCGCGATCCCCGCCTTCGCTCCGCCGTCACGGATCAGTTGCAGCGCGCGCTGGAGGTGCGGCTCCGCCTCGAAGTGGACCGAGATCATGTCCGCGCCGGCGTCGAGGAACGCGCCGATGTACTTCTGCGGATCCTCGATCATGAGGTGACAGTCGAACGGGAGCTTCGACTGCGCGCGGCACGCTTTGACGATCGCCGGCCCGATCGTGAGATTCGGGACGAAGTGGCCGTCCATCACATCGAGGTGCAGTAAATCCGCATCCCTCTCGATACTCTGCAGCTCCTCGGCGAGCCGGGAGAAATCGGCGGACAGCAGCGATGGCGCGATCTTGATCATTATTGAGTGCTGGTGGGCTGCTCGATGATCCCCTCTTCCTGCTTGCTCACGACCACCGAAATGGCTTCGCGCGCGCTGACAGGCGCCCCACGCAGCGGAAACTGGCGAATGATAATGCCGTCGCGGATGCCGGGATACGCCTCGAACTTCACCGTCGCGATCTTGAGGCCGTGCCCTTCGATGTAGCCGCGGATCTCGTCGAGCGGATGATCGATCAGGTCCGGCATCACGTACGACGACGGCGCCGGAGGGACGGAGACCAGCAGCGACACCGGCGTCTGCGCGGGGACGACCGTTCCGTTCGGCGGGTCGGCCGCGACGATGCCGTTCGCGTTCGCCGCCGCGTCGGCGTACGCCAGATTCCCGAGCTTCAGATTCTGCTGTCCGAGGCGCAGCACCGCGGTGCCTGCCGAGGTGCCGTCGAGATCGGGGACGCGGATGACGAGCGGTCCCGCCGACAGCTCCACGCGCAGCGTCGTGCCGCGCTTGATCAGATTCGTGTTGCCGGGATCGCGGTTCTGCCAGACGACGAAGCCGGCCGGCACCTTGTCCGAGTTCCGCTTCGCCTTCGGATCGACGGTCAGATTCACGCCGAGGTCGCTGCAGACCGCACGCGCCTGCGAGACCGACTTCCCGATCAGGTTCGGCGTCGGGAGCGACGTCCCGCGGACGAAGAAATTGAACCAGAAATAGGTGGAACCGCCGAAGACGACGAAGAGGATGGCAATGAAGAGAATGTTGGCGAGGCAGCCTCGTTTCATCCGCGCTCGCTCTTCTGATGCTCCGCGCGGTACTCCGCCTCATCGTACTTCCGCTCGTGCGACCGGACCAGGTAGAGCGGGATCAGCGCTTCCTTCCAGACGTCCTCGACGCGCTCGGCGAAGACGAAGGTCAGCTCGCTCTTGATCTCTTCCGGCACTTCGCTGAGGTCCCTGCGGTTGCCTTCCGGCAGCACGACCGTCTTCACGTTCGCGCGATGCGCGGCCATCACTTTTTCCTTGATTCCACCGACCGACAGAACCTTACCACGCAGCGTGATCTCGCCCGTCATCGCCACGTCGTGGCGCACGGGCCGCTCCCCCATCACCGAGGCGATGCAGGTCGCGATCGCGACGCCGGCCGAGGGGCCGTCCTTCGGGATCGCGCCGGCCGGGAAGTGAATGTGGACGTCGTGCTCGCTGAACATCCGGTCCTCGATCTCGAGGTCGGACGCCTTCGAGCGGACGTACGAGTACGCCGCCTGCACCGACTCGCGCATGACGTCGCCGAGCTGGCCGGTGACCGTCGTGCGTCCGCTGCCGTTCATCCGCGTCGCTTCGATGAACATGATCTCGCCGCCGAACGACGTCCAGGCGAGACCGGTCGTGACGCCGATCTCCGGGCTCCGCTCCGCGAACTCGTG
>DASYSN010000305.1:0-1617 GCA_036003305.1 Thermoanaerobaculia bacterium | reverse complement strand
GATCGGCAGGAGCGCCGCCGGAATGAGGACGACCAGCAGCGCGAGCGCGAGAAGAACCACCGGCCGCGACGCTGTCATCGCGGCCGAGTGTACCTACTCAGTGCTGGGAGCGGGAGGTGCCGGAGCTGCGGGAGGTGCAGGCGCGGCAGCCGGCGCAGCGGGAACCGGCGGCGTGCCGTTCTCGAGCCTGACGTTGCCGTTAACCGTCACGATGGTCAGATCGTAGTGGCCGCCGTTGACCTCACCCGACACGCGGCGGCTGCCGGGATGCGAGTGAATCGTCAGCGGGAACGCCGCCTCGAAGTCTCCGTTGACCTGCGACAGCGCGCAGGCGAACGACGCGTTCGGCGGCAGCACCGCGTGAACGCTTCCGTTGACCGTCTTGAATCGCGCGCCCTGGAAATCCTTCGTGAAGTGCGCGTCCACCGGGCCGTTGACACTGCGCAGCGAGACTTCGCGTTCGCCCGACACCTCGACGTCGAGCGGTCCGTTCACCGTCGTCGCCTGGACGCCGCCGTTGGTGCCGCGCGTCGCCACCCTGCCGTTGACCAAGGTCAGCGCGAGGTCGACCGAGGGAGGGACGCGCAACTCGTAATTGATCTCGACGTCGTGCGAGCTGAAAAAGAAGAACGGCGAATGGATATGGACGCCGTGCTGCCGGCCGATCGTGAGCGTGTCGCCGTCGGCCGACGTGACGAAGTAGCCGTGGTTTTCCTGCTTCGGGTCGGGTTGGAAGTTGCGGGAGCGGACGTGCGCCACGAGCGAGATCTCGTTCCCGGTTCCGGCGGTGACGTCGACGCTGCCGTCGATGCCGTTGACGTCGACGCGCTTGATGCCGTCAGCCGGCCAGCTTCGCGTGATCGTCTCGACGTGCCGCTCGCCCATCACGCAACCGTAGGTGAGGAGCGCGAGCAGCGCCGGTAAATAAATTCTGTAAGCCCTTGCGTTCATGGGACACCTGCGGAGTCTTACGGATCAGCCGGTAAAGTGTTTCAGCCGCTTTTCAGTCTATGAACGATACGTCTCAGACGACCCTCCTGCGGATCGCCGCTTTCCTGGCCGACGCGCTCTCCATCGCGGTCATCCTGATCGCTCCCGCTTCGCTGGCCAGCTACATCCTGGCGTGGGTCGGCGGCGGATCGATCAAAGCGATCCAGATCGTCTGGTGGGGCGCTCTCGCAATTCTGATGCTCGGCCTTCTGGTCCGCGACGGCCACCACGGCCGCTCCCCCGGCAAGCGCCTCCTCGGCCTCCGCCTCGTCACCCCCCGCGGCGAAGGCTGCGGCTACGCCCGCTCCATCATCCGCAACCTCCCGCTGCTCATCCCGGTCCTGAACCTGATCGAAGCCATCCTCGTAGTCGCCGGCAAACGCCGCACCGGCGACCGCATCGCAAGCACGACCGTTACGGAGGAGTAGGCCGGGTGGGCCTCTGTGTGGCGCCGGCGCCCTCGCCGGCGCGGCGCCGCGCATCTGTTGTCTATTGCGCCGGCGAGGGCGCCGGCCCCACACAGAAGCCGAGGCGGCGCTCCGTCAGCGCCTTCCCAAACTCCTCGGAGCGCGATACGCGGACGTCGAACGCGAAGATGTTGGTTTCGCCGAAGCGCTCCTCGGCCAG
>DASYSN010000304.1:0-6080 GCA_036003305.1 Thermoanaerobaculia bacterium | reverse complement strand
TGCAGCGCCTGATCAACAAGATCGTCCACATTTTCGACCTGCCCCTGGTTCCGCATCCGGACGAACCGGCCACCACGACCTAGTCGTGCAACCGCCCCGATCGAGCACGCCCCGCCCGTTCCCCACGGGCCGGGCGAAGCTTTGTCGCGTCACGCGTGGCGGGCGGACGAGGCGTCCGCCCCTCCGAGATCCATGGAGCGGCGGACGCCCTCGTCCGCCGAACGATTTACGCCACCGCCGGCGCGGTGTCGCGCTTGGAATTCGCGCCGGCTTCTTTGAGGGCGGGGAGGGTCACGGTGAACGTGGCGCCGCGGCCTTTGCCTTCGGAGTTCGCGTGGATGTCGCCGTGATGGAGGTCGACGATGTGGCGCGCGATGGCGAGGCCGAGACCGAGGCCGGAGCGTTTGGTTGCGCCTTCGCCCTGCCGTAGGCGCTCGAAGACATACGGAAGGAAACTCGGCTCGATCCCTTCGCCGTGGTCGCACACGGACAGGCGCAGATCGGAGCCGACGCGATCGAGTTGCAGCTCCACGCTCTTGCCGTTCGGCGAGAATTTGATCGCGTTCGACAGAATGTTGTTGACGACCTGCTGCATCCGGTTCGGATCGGCGCTGACGAGATCGTCGCCGGTCTTCGTGCGGATGTCGGAGACGAGGCGGACCTCGCGCTCCTGCGCCGCGGGACGCGCCGTCGTCAGCGCCGCGTCGACGATGTCGTTGAGGTGCGTCGGCCGCAGGTCCACCTGGAACTTGCCGAGGACGATGCGCGAGACGTCGAGCATGTCGTCGATCAGCGCGGCCTGCAGGCGCGCGCTCGTCTCGATCGTCGCCAGCGCCTCGTTCAGCTCATGCTCCGAGAAGCCGCCGTACCGAAGGAACTGCACCCAGCCGAGAATCGACGTCATCGGCGTCCGCAGCTCGTGAGAAAGCGTGGCGAGGAAGTTGTCTTTCGCGCGGTTCTGCGCCTCGGCTTCGCGATACCTCCGCTCCGCCTCGGCGGCCGCCGCCGCGATCCGCCGTTCGGTGACGTCGCGGAACGTGACGACCGCGCCGACGATGTCCCCCTCGTCCGTGTGAATCGGTGAGACCGTCAGCTCGGCCGGGAAGCTGCTCCCATCGTCGCGAAAGAACGTCGCCTCGCTCGACCTGCGGCTGAAGTCGCCGTGGAGCGATCCGCGCAGATCGCAGCTCTCGGGAGAACACGTCATCACGCCGGGAAAGACGGGATGGACGAACGCGTGCAGGTCCTCGTGGACGACCTGTTCCGGCTCGCGTCCGAGCATGCGCGCCGCGGCCGGATTGATGAACGTGACGCTTCCCTGCAGATCGAGCCCGACGATCCCCTCGGCCGCCGCCGTCAGGATCAGCTCATTCTGCTTGATGAGCCGCGCGAGGTCGCGCGTCTGGCTCTTCAGCGCCTCTCGTTGCCGGAAGAGCTGCACGAAGACGTTGACCTTCGAGCGGAGGATGTCGGCGTGGAACGGCTTGAAGATGTAGTCGACCGCGCCGAGCTCGTAGCCGCGGAAGACGTTCGTCTCGCTGCGCGAGAGCGCGGTGAGAAAAATGATCGGCGTGTTCTTCGACTTCTCGCGCTGCCGGATCAGGCTCGCCGTCTCGAAGCCGTCGAGGTCCGGCATCTGGACGTCGAGGAGGATGACCGCGAACTCGCGGTCGAGCAGTTCCTTGAGCGCGCGCTGGCCGGAGTCGGCGCGCACGAGATTCTGTCCCATCTCATCGAGGATCGACTCGAGCGCGAGGAGGTTCGCAGGCTGGTCGTCGACCAGCAGAATATTGACTCTGTCGTTCTCTCGGATCATCGGTGCGCCGGCCTGAAGCAAAGCTCGACGAGAAACGGGCCTATGCGATCCAGAGGCAAGATTCGATCCACCGTCGCGCTCGCGATGGCGGCCTGCGGCATGTCCGGCGCCTCGGCTGTTTTCGGGTCCTGCACGATCACGAAGCCGCCGTTCCTCTTGATCCGCGCGACGCCGCGCGCGCCATCCGCATTCGCTCCGGTCAGGATCACCGCGATGAGCTTTTCGCGATACGCGTCGGCGGCCGATTCGAACAGGACGTCGACCGATGGCCGTGAGTACGCCACCGCCTCATCGACCGAAAGGCTGAACTCCCCTTCCTCGACCAGCAGGTGGTAATTCGCCGGCGCGAGATAGACGTATCCCGGCCGGATCCACTGCTTGTCATCGGCGTCGACCACCTTCAGGTGCGCGTGGCGCCGGAAGTACGCCGGCAGGCCTTCGTTCGACGTGCGGTAGCGGTGCTGCACGACCGCGATCGGAACGGGGAAACTCTCCGGCAGCTCTCCGAGGATGGCCGTGAGCGCGTTCATCCCGCCGAGCGAACAACCGATCACGATCAACTGGAAATCGCGCTGGACCTTCGTCCGCGACCCGCGGCGCCGCTCGGCCATGAGCGGTCCGGTGCTGTCTTTCCAGCGGGTCACCGCACCCGCCTGTACAACCGCTCCTCCTCATCGAGCACGTCGAAGTTGTCGGCCACGGTCGTGTAGCGGAGCGTTTCCTTCTTGCCGAGCCCGAGGATGCCGAAGATCTCGAGACTGTTGAGAAAGAGCTGCTGCACCCGCTCCTGCAACGGGTTGTTGAAATAGATGAGGACGTTCCGGCAGAAGATCACGTTGAAGTGATTGAACGAGGCGTCGGTGACGAGGTTGTGCTGGGCGAAGACGACGTTCTCGCGGAGCTGCGGACGGAAGATCGCGTAGTCGTAGCGCGCCGTGTAGTAGTCGCTGAACGTCCCGTGACCGCCCGCCGCGATGTAGTTCGACGTGTTCTCCTGCATCGTGTTGATCGGAAAGATCCCACTCTTCGCCTTCTGCAGCACCGCCTCATTGATATCGGTCGCGTAGATGCGGCAGCGGTCGTAGATCCCCTGCTCCTGGAGCAGGATCGCCATCGAGTAGACCTCTTCGCCCGTCGAACAGCCGGCGTGCCAGATACGGATGAACGGATACGTCCGAAGCAGCGGCACGACCTTCTCCCGGAACGCGACGTAAAACGTCGGATCGCGGAACATCGCCGTCACGTTGATCGAGAGATCGAGCAGCAGCCGCTCCATCGCCTGCGGCTCGTGCAGCACCTTGTTCGTCAGCGCCGAGATCGTGGCGAGCCCCTCCGCATAGACGCGCTTCAGGATCCGCCGCCGCAGCGATGGATACGAGTAGTCGCGGAAGTCGAACCCGTAGTGCTCGAAGACGCCTTCGGTCAGGAGGCGGACTTCGAGCTTCTCGAGCTCGCGCGTCCCGGGATCCGTTTCGTCGAGAGAGAGAGACATTACGGGTTACGAGGTTTCGAGGTCACGGAGTTGCGGGACTGCGAAACCTCGCAACCCCGCAACCCCGCTACTTACCGATACAGCCACACTCGCAACAACGACACCAACTGCTGAGCGTCGATCGGCTTGGTGATGTAGTCGCTCGCGCCGGCTTCCATGCACTTCTCGCGGTCACCTTTCATCGCCTTCGCGGTCAGCGCGATCATCGGAAGGTTCTTGAACTCGTCCATGGCGCGGACGCGGCGCATCGCCTCGTAGCCGTCCATCTCCGGCATCATCACGTCCATCAGCACCACGTCGATCTCGTTCGTGTGGCGCTGCAGTTGATCGAGCCCTTCCGCTCCGCTCTCCGCGTACAGCACCTTCATCTTATGGCGCTCCAGCAGCGACGTGAGCGCGTAGATGTTGCGCATGTCGTCGTCGACCACCAGCGCCGTCTTCCCGGCGAGCACCGGATCCGACTCATGCAGGTGCTCCAGCATCTGGCGCTTGTGCGCCGGCAGATTCGCCTCGACGCGGTGGAGGAACAGCGCCGTCTCGTCGAGCAACCGCTCCGGCGACCGGACGTCCTTGATGATGATGGCGTCGGCCATCTTCTTGAGGTCCGTCTCCTCCTTCCGCGACAACTCGCGGCCGGTGTAGACGACGATCGGGATGTCCTCGATGTGCAGCTCGTTCTTCAGCTTCTCGATGAACTCGAAGCCGCTCATGTCGGGGAGGCCGAGGTCGAGCACCATGCAGTCGACGTGACGCTCGCGGAGGATGTTCAGGGCCTCCTCACCGCTCGACGCCGTCACGATGTCGACGTCCGACTCGCCGCCGATCAACTCCGAGATCGCGTTCCGCTGGTCCTCGTTGTCTTCGATCACCAGCAGCGACTTGTTCGGCCTCTCCACGAATCCCTTGATCTTCGCAAACGCGTCGTCGAGCGCCTCCTTCGCCACCGGCTTCTGTACCTGTGCGTATGCGCCGAGGCGGAGACCGCGGCCCGACTGGTCATCGCCCGAGATGATGTGGACGGGGATGTGGCGCGTGACGCGGTCATGCTTGAGGCGATCCAGCACCGTCCAACCTTCCATGTCGGGCAGCGCGATGTCGAGCGTGATCGCGTCGGGCTTGAAGCGCTTCGCGAGCTCGATTCCGCCCTCGCCGCGCGTTGCGACGATACCCTTGAATCCTTTCTCTCTCGCCATTTCGAGGAGGATGCGCGCGAAGTTGACGTCGTCCTCGATCACGAGCACCGAGCGGTCGCCCGGCTCGATCGAGTCGCGGTCGTCCGGAACGCTCTCCTCGACGATGACGAGTTGCTCGCCGGGTGCGGCCTCGTCTCTGTGTGGCGCCGGCGCCTCGCCGGCGCGGGTCTCGCGAGGAATGGGCGTGTTGCTCACCGTTTGCGCCGGCGCGGGCGCCGGCGCCACACCAGTGCGGCCAGGATCCGTGATCCGCTCCCTGCGCGGCGCCACATAGCTCACCGGCAGATACAGCGTGAACGTCGACCCGACGCCGATCTCGCTCGACACCCGGATCTCGCCGCCGAGCAGTCGCGCGATCTCGCGGCTGATCGACAGGCCGAGGCCCGTGCCGCCGAACTTCCGCGTCGTCGACGGGTCCGCCTGCTGGAACGACTCGAAGATGATTCCCTGCTTCTCGGACGGAATGCCGATACCGGTATCCGACACGCTGAATG
The DNA here is from genome assembly GCA_036003305.1 of Thermoanaerobaculia bacterium. GTDB lineage: Bacteria > Acidobacteriota > Thermoanaerobaculia > Gp7-AA8 > Gp7-AA8 > DASXHZ01. Next base: position 1,085 of record DASYSN010000304.1, on the reverse strand, counting down.
CGATCACGTTCTTCGCGCGATCGAGCGTCTCGTGTCCCGGCGACCAGCCGCCCGTCGCCGGCTCGACCCGCAGCGACACCCCCCCGCGCTCCGTGAACTTGAACGCGTTGCCGAGCAGGTTCTTGAGCACCTGCTGCAGCCGCTGCGGATCGGTGTGGATCGACGGCGGCAGCGTCGCGGACAGATCGATGTTGAAGTCGAGCTGCTTGTCGTTTCCGACCTGGCGGAACGTCCGTTCCATCTGGTCGGTCAGCTCGCGGAACGGCAGATCGGCCAGCGAGACCGTCATCATGCCGCTCTCGATCTTCGAGAGGTCGAGGATGTCGTTGATCAGCGTCAGCAGATCCTGCCCCGAGGCGTGAATCGTCTTCGCGAAGTCGATCTGCTTGTCGGAGAGGTTCTTCTCCGGATTGTCGCTGAGCAGCTTTGCGAGAATGAGCAGCGAGTTGAGCGGCGTCCGCAGCTCGTGCGACATGTTCGCCAGGAACTCGCTCTTGTACTTCGACGTCAGCGCGAGCTGCCGCGCCTTCTCCTCGAGCTGGCCGCGCGCCTGCTCGACCTCGTCGTTCTTGCGCGCCACCTCCTCGTTCTGCGTCTGCAGCAGCCGCGCTTTCTCTTCCAGCTCCTCGTTCGACTGCTGCAGCTCTTCCTGCTGTTGCCGCAGCAGCTCTTCCGACGCCTGCAGCGACTTCGCCTGCTGTTCCAGCCGCTTGTTCGTCTCCGTCAGCTCTTCCTGCTGCGCCTGCAGCTCCTCGGCGAGCGACTGCGATTGCGCCAGCAGCTCCTCGGTGCGCATGTTCGCCTGAATCGTGTTCAGCACCACGCCGATCGATTCGGTCAATTGATCGAGCAGCGATTGATAGGTCTCGGTGAACGGCGTGAAGGACGCCAGCTCCATCACCGCGAGCACCTGTCCCTCGAACACGATCGGCAGCACGATGATCTGCAGCGGCTTCGCTTCGCCGAGGCCGGAGTTGATCTGCACGTAGTCGGCGGGAGCGTTCGTGAGCAGGATGCGCTGCTTCTCCACCGCCGCCTGTCCGACCAATCCCTCGCCCTCGTGGAACTCGCGATTGAGATGCTTC
>DASYSN010000303.1:0-10881 GCA_036003305.1 Thermoanaerobaculia bacterium | reverse complement strand
CCCGAGCAGGTCAGCATCTTTGAACCCGAGGAGATGCGTCACCGCGCCGTTGACGACGCGAATGCGCGCGTCGGCATCGATGACGAAGAGCGCGTCGGCCATCGTGTCGAGGATCTCCCGCGCCGCGCGCGCCGCCGTGATCGGCGGGAGGCGATGATGCAGGATGCTCGTCCACGCGATGAGCATGAACGCGAGCACCGGGATGTACCCGATGGGCCGCATGTCGACGCCGAACATCGGCGCGAAGTCGACGCTGGCGATATAAACGACGGCGAAGGCGAGCAGCAGCCGCTCGATCCGCTTCTGTCTTTTCTTGTCCGCCTCTCTTCGCCACTCTTTGACGCCTTCCACGAGCTGCGCGATGAGCACACCCACGAAGAAGACGAGGAAGAGAGGAAGCAGCCTCCCGGCGATCGGGTAGTACCCCCACGCATGCCGCGCCAGCCCGCTGACAATCGTTTTCGTGCCGAGGGCCAGCCCCGCGAACACGACGCTCGTCCCCCAGATCGCCTTGATCGCCGTCTCCCGCCGCCGCCCCACCCGCAGCGCCGTCGCCGTGAAGTCGTAGATCGCCGCCGGCAGCAGCGCGACGCCCGCGAGCGCGATCCTCGCCGCCACGTTGCTCCCGCTCCCGAACATCACCGCGAACCCGCCGAACCAGATCGCGACGAGCACGATCATCGCGCAGAACAGCACCGCCACCCGTGACGCCCGCTGCCGCCGAAAGATGACGATCGCCAACACGATCAGGACGATCGCGATCAGGGCCCAAGGGAGGGCGGGGGAGAAAACCGCGGAGCTGAAAGCCAACTGTTCCGCGATTCTACGTTGTGTCGCAACCCCTGGAGCCGATGACCGGACTCGAACCGGTGACCTGCTGATTACGAATCAGCTGCTCTACCAACTGAGCTACATCGGCGGGGTCGGCAGGAACCGCAAGAACAGCGCGGGGGCGCATTCTATTCACGGGTCCCGCCGGTGTCCATCCGGTGGCACGATCAATCGCCAGGAACGCGAAGGGAGTACGTCGCGAGACGCTCCTCCCCTCCGCCGCGCACGCCATAGAGCACGACCTGGTAAGTTCCCGGGGACGCGAGGAATCGGCGCGGTACGACGATCGAGAAGGCGTCGTTGCTACGCCGCGAGAGCACGCCGCTACGCCAGACCGCGCTGCGCTGCCCTGGTCCGTGGATGTCCAGCCGGTAGTCTTCGTAGCCGCTAGCACCGATGATGGGAACCGTGAGGAGGCACCAGTCGGAGTACGGCGCAATCGTGAGCGCCGCCTCGGCGCCGCCGCGCTGGCCGTCCGGCTCGAGCAGGCGCTCGTCGCCGATCACGTGCGGCCGGCCGAGGTCGCGCCTCGCCTGCCATAGGAGTCCGCCGAATGCGATCGCCAGCGCCGCCGCCAGTGCCGCGGACGCCTTCCAGAAGAGGAGCACGCGGCTGGGTTCACGACGCCGTGGGAGCGTCTGCTGGAACTCCATCCATCGCCTGTCGAGCTCCGCTGCCGGGAGGGGCTCGTCGTCCTCCGGAAGGGGATGCGCCAGGGCGCGCGCAAGCTCCGGGTATGCGATCAGGAGCAGCCGGACGCGCTCCGTCTCCTCGGGCGAAAGGCTTCCCTGGTCGAAAGCGAGCATCTCTTCTGTCGTCGGCGGCAGTGCAACGCCTTCGCGCTCTTCGGCGCTGACCCGAGCCAGAACAACTTCCCAATCGTCTTTCCTGATCATGATTTCTCTCCCAGCCGCTCACGCAGTTGACGCTTCGCGTCGCGAATTCGCGATTTCACGGCGTCGAGGGTGATGCCGAGGGTCTTCTGGATTTCTTCATAGGACAAATCGTTCAATCGGAGTCGTAAGCAGGCCTGTTGCCCCTTTGACAGCTCACGAAAGGCGCGGTGCAGAAGCTCGCGCCGCCGCCGTTCGTCTTCACGATCTTCGTAGGTCTGCTCCGGCGGTGCAGGCAGATCGATGACGATCTCGGGGTCGTCGAGGGTGACGGTCGTTGCGGCCCGCTTCTGTGTCTTCGTCGCGCGGATGTAGTTCAGAAGAACCGATTTCGCGATCTGCTTCAGAAAAGGCCATGGATCCTCGCCACGAATGGAGCTCCAGTGCTCCAGGAGTCGTTTGAAAGTGTCTTGTGCCAGATCGTGCGACTCGTCATCCGAGATGCGGCAAGAGCGGTAATATCGCCAAACGCGCGCGTAGTACTTCCGGTAGGTTTCCTCGAATCCATCACCGCCAGTGCTCATCATCCGTCGGCTCACCTCATCCGGCCTGTTGCTGCTCGCACTGGCCGGCTGCAACGGTAAAGACACGGTTCCATCCGATGGGTGGCCCCGCGTCATCGAGCCGCGCCTCAGCGTCCCAACGACGTGGCACCGATGCGAGCCCATCTTAAGTCGCGACCGTCTGATCACCGACATGCGGTGCGCGGCCACACCTACGTTGGCGACTTGCGACAAAGACCCCGTCGAACCCAACGCCGCGCGCGAGGCCGTCGCGCTTGGCTCGCCGTGCCTCGGTCGCGCCATCACGACTCTCCAGATAGCGTCGCGGCACGACGCGCGTGCCCTGACCGACCTGTCGGCGGCGTATTACGTGCGCGCCCAGCGCGACAATCGGCCCTCCGACCTGCTGCGAGCGCTCAACGCAGCCGAGGAGGCTGCGGCGGTTCGCCCCGTCCCTCCGGGGGCGCATTTCAATCAGGGGCTGATTCTCGAATCGCTCGGCCTGAAGAAACAGGCGATCGACGCCTGGACGCGCGCGGCTGCGGACGAGAAGGGCGACTGGGCTCGAGAAGCTCGCGCCCGTCGCGATGCACTCGCGAAAAGTCTCTCCGACACCGGAGAACATCGCTGGCAGCTCGCGAGATCGAAGATCGAGGAGGCTCTCGCGCATAATGACGAGAAGGCGATCGAAGCCGTCATCGCGCCATTCCCGTTCACCGCGAAGAGCTACTTCGAGAGGACGCTGCTACCAGCGTGGGCAAGAGATCCGGTCCCTCTCCACCTCGCGCAATTGAAAAATTTCGCAACCGCGCTCTCAAAGATTACCGAGGATCCATACACGACGGATGTCGTTGCGTCGATCGAAGGCGCCATGAGGTCACACCGCAAACTCGCAGACCTGAACGACGGCTACGCACTGTTGCAGCGCGCACGCGCCGCCGAGGGCGCAATGAACGCCGATGCGGCAGCACCGGCTTACCGCGCGGCCGCCGGCGAGTTGAAGCGAGGCGGCAGTCCTCTTTATCTCGAAGCGGAGATCGGGCTGGCGGCCTCAATGCTGAACCAGGAAGGGAAGATCGAAGAGAAAGGTCTGCCGCTATTTCGCGAAATCGAAGACGTCGCACACCGCCGTGGCTACACGCGGCTCGAGGTACGCGCCCGTGCGAACGCCGCAAACGCCCTTTCGAGGCGCGACAGGAACATCGAAGCGCTCGTGGAGTACGACGGTACGCTCGCTTTCTATCATCGCGCGGACGACTGGGAGGGCCTTGTCAGCACAGAGGCTCGCAGAGCCGGTGTGCTCCGTTTACTCGGACAATACGAAGACGAATTGCGTGGCGCTCTCCCGTATCTCCGCCGCTCCGCGGACATCATCGATTTCAACTCACACGATCTGCTGAACGGCGAGACCGCGGCGGTCGCAACGATGCTCGGCTGCCCGCGAAGCGCGTTCGTTCTCCTCGATGCCGAGGTTCGGCACTTCGAGGATGAGTTCAAGGCGACGCCGCTTCAGGAGGAGGACCTCATTCGCGCGGTCGAGACACACATTGGTGTTGCGCGGGAGAATCGCGCTGCAACCGAGCTGCAGCTGGGACGATATTCGCAGGCGGAGAGCGATCTCACGCAGGCCGTACAGTTGTTGAAGGAGGACCCAGGAGCCGTCAGCCGGCGTCGCGCGTTGGAGGCGCGACTCCATGAGATCCGCGGAACGAGCCAGCTCGACACGGATCCGAGCGCCGCCGCAGCCGAATTGGGGAAAGCGGCGGCCCTCGACGACAACGAGTACACCTCCTTTCGCGTGGCGGTACGCGTAGAGCAAGCGAAGGCGCTGCGCCGCGCTGGTCGACGCGCGGAAGCGGACGACGCCATTCGGGCGGCAATCGGAGAAATCGCCAGGGAAGAGGCGGGGACGCTCGCCGAGCGGAAGTTGAAACAGGAACCCATCTGGAATGGCTACTTCGACCGGTACCGCGACGCGTACGACCTCCTGATCCGGCAGCTCGTCGAAGAGAGGCGATTCGCGGAGGCGTTCGCGTACAACGAGCAGTCGCATGCCCTCGAGCCGCTCGACCTCATCGTGCGCTCGGGATTCGCCGCACCCGCGGTGAAGGACCTGGCCGCAGCCGGCCCGGAACACTTGGTGCCGAAGATCGCGTCGCAGTTGCCGGCAGATACCTACCTGATCGAATACCGCGTCCTCGACGACGTCACGTACGCCTGGGTGATTTCGCGCGATCGAGCGTGGTTTCGGGCGCTGCGACCGACGCGACCCGAAACGGTGCACTGGGCCACGACCCTTCAGGACGCAGCCGAGGCCCGGGATCACCGCGCATTCGCCAGCGCGCTGTATGCGCCCTACGCGGAGCTGATCGGGCCGGCCCTCACCGGAATCCGTCTGACGGGACGCACGCGGCTCGTCTTCATCCCGGACGAGTTCATGCACGCGCTTCCGTTCGCGGCGTTACGCAATCCGAACGGAGGACGCTATCTCGTCCAGCTGGCGCCGGTGTCGATCTCCGGAAGTGCGAAGCTGTACGTCTCCTCGCTATTGCGAGACCGCGCGCTCGATGCAGCGAAGGGTACGTCGGCGCTTCTGGTCGGCGATCCGGCCTTCGACCTGCGGTATGCGCGCGGCGTTCCGCATCTGGCAGCGGCACGCGACGAGGTGCACGAGCTCGCCCTCATGTACGGACCGCACGCCAAGGAACTGGTGAACGACACGGCGACGGTGCCGAGCTTTCTCCAGGCGGCGCGCGAAAGCCAGATCGTGCACGTTGCCGCCCACGCATTTACCGACGGCGAGGCGCCATCTCAGTCCTATCTATTACTCGCGCCGTCCGCAAACGACAACGGCGTTCTTGACGCCCAAGAGCTACTGACCTCCCTACGCCTTACGGACACGCGACTCGTGATCCTGGGTGCGTGCCGAAGCGGCGGGAGCGTTACGGTCGGACCCCAGGGAGTCGCGCCACTGGTGCGTCCGTTCCTGGCGGCCGGCGTGCCGGGGCTGATCGGCACGTTATGGGACATCAATGACGCCACAGCGAAGGAGGTTCTCGTGTCTTTTCATCGTCACTACCGTGATGGCAGCGATGCGGCGGCCGCATTGAGGACCGCACAAATCGAACTGCTGGAAAAGACAAACCCCGGGCTCAGCTCGGAGCTCACGTGGGCGGCGTATCAGGTGACCGGCTATGCCTCGTCGCCGTTCCCGCCGGCGGGAGAAAAGAAGAAGGAGAAACCACCACCATGAGTAGCTTCATACTCAAGATTCTGTTCAGCGGGATGATCGTATTCAGCCCGAACCAGAACGGCACCGAAGTCACCGTACTGCTCCTCAATGCCGGCCACACCCACCACCTCTCGGACGGCAGCGCCCTTCAAGACCACAAACCACTCCTGATCGCCCGCGCCGGCAATTGCACGGGTGACTGCCCCACACGCGACGCCGATATCGCGCAGTTCGTCTACGAAGACCAGTCGGCCTCCGTGGCGCTCGACTCTCTCGAATCGGCCGTGGCAGGCGGCGGCGCGTGGACGCTGAACGGATCGGACATCTCGATCGTCAAAGCGTCGAGCGACGACCCCGACCTTCCGGCGCTGAGCATCGAGCGCAATGCGCGCAGCACGTCGTCGATCATCCCATCGACGTCCGGCGAGCGCGAGGACTACAGCTGGGTCTCGGACCTTCACCAGCTGTGCTCCACGTGCACGGTTGACAGCAACATCTTCGCCTCGCAGCCGCCCGACACGATCGCAGCACGGCTCCATCTCCGCAATGGACGCCTCTCCACCTATTCGATTGGGCGCATGGGCCCGAATGTGACGCCCGTGCAGTTCAAGCGGCTCGACGGCACCGGCAGCGCCTCGTCGTACTCGCAGGCGATCGCGACGTGGGTCGAAGCGGACATTGAAGTCTCCGGCAGCGGCATCGAGATCACCGAAGACAAATTCAATGGCGATCCCGGCCGCACCATGACGCTGACGCCTGACGCGAACAACACGGTCGAGATCGCGGTCCTGAACCTGCCGCCGTTCGTTCCGCCGGCGTCGGCGAACAATGAAGCCCCGCAGGTCGGCAAACATTTCGAGAAGTACTACGACCTCTTTACGAATCCGCCTTCGCAAGCGGACCGTCTGGTGCCGTTCGCCGGCGCTGCATCGGGAGCGCCGTCGTACCCGGAGGTGACCTGGACGTCGATTCACCCGACGACCACCCTCGGCTCGAACCTTCTCAATGCGCTGCGTCTCGACGTCGGACGCGGCCCGTACAACCGCCTGATCTGCCCTCCGGGCGACATTTGATGTTCTCAGATTTGCGAACGGCCCGCCGCGCGGCGGGCCGTTCGTCTGTCGCCTGAGAGAAGGTCCTATGCGCCTGACGACAATTGCAGTACTGACTCTGACGATCCTTCATTGCAGCGACGGACGACGCATCCCCCCGCGTGACGCGGTCAAGGAACACATGAGCGCCGCTCGAATGGTCACGAAAGATTGCGCCGCTTCCCGCCTCGCGAGTTGGAACGTACACGCCAGCGCCGCCGGGAGAGACTGCGGGATACTTTTGATCGAAACGCCGATGATCCTCGAGGACTCCATTATCGAGGCGATGCACTACGGCACCGGCGCGTATGACTTGTACAGGGGCGGAGTCAACCAGTTCAGCCGTGACCGCACATTCCGCGGCGTCGCGTACAAGGACGGTTCCGGCCAGCTCTGGTTCTACGGGAACTTGTCGAGGGCTGAAGCGGAGTCGCTGCGGCCATGCCGATGATGCTCGTCGCGCTCTTCGCAGCGGTCCACATCCACCGTCACGCGCTCCTGATCGGGATCAATGACTATACGGCCTCGCATCTAAAGACATCGCCTCAGTGGAAAGCTGCGCCGGGCCGCGACTGGCCTGATCTCGGAGGCGCCGCCAATGACGCAGCGGGGTTACGCGACATGCTGACGGCGCGATGCGGATTCTCTCCGACCGACATTACGACTCTCAGCGACCAGGCGGCGACACGCGACGCAATTCTGCAGTCGATACGCTCACGCCTCATCGACAACGTTCAGAAGGGGGACATCGTCTTCTTCTACTTCGCAGGCCACGGATCGCAGGTACGGAACTCGAAATCGGACGAACCGGACAAGCTCGACGAGTCGATCGTGCCGGCTGACTCGCAGCGAGGTGCCCCCGACATACGCGATAAGGATCTCCGGCGACTCTTCAACGCGATCCTCGATCGCGGCGCGAGACTCACAGTGATGATCGACGCGTGCCATAGCGGCTCTGGGGCGCGAGGGCTCCCGACAGGTAGCCGGTCGCGAGGCATCGCGCCCGACCTCCGCGATGTGGCCGACGGCGGCCCCTACGGTCCGCGGCCGGAGAACCGTGGAGCGCTCGTTCTCAGTGCGTCGCAGGACTTTGCCAATGCCGCCGAAACACCTGACCATCAGCACGGAGCGTTTACCTGGGCGTGGATGCGATCGCTCCGCGCGGCCGCGGTCGATGAGCCGGCGATCGAGACGTTTCTGCGGGCGCAGGGCCGCTTGCGCGGCGAGACGCCGTTTCAGGATCCCGTTCTCGCGGGAAACGAAAGTGCGCGGCGAACACCATTCCTCGGCACCTCCTCAGCTTCGCGGCGTGCCGTCGTGGCCGTGCAACGCATCCGCAGCGATGGAATGGCGGTCCTCGAGGGAGGATGGGCCAACGGTTTAGACGTCGGCACCGAGTTGCGGCCCGTCGGTGCGACCGGCGGTCCGCGATTCGTGATCATTTCGATCGACGGATTGGTCCGCAGCACCGCGCGCATATCCGGCGCAAGTGCTCCGACGCCTCCCGGGACGCTGCTGGAGATCGCAGCGTGGGCGGCGCCTCCTCTCGCGCAATTGGCAGTATCAATCCCGCGCACGACCGCTTCCGCAGGTGAGATTCGTACGCTCGCTGCCGCCGTGCAACGAGCCGCCAGAGAACGCGGCCTGAAATGGGTCGCCGATCCGGTAGTGAGCACTCCTGGTTACGTGATTCGTTGGAATGGACACGGCTGGGAGTTGCTCCACGACACGACCGTCACACCAGCGAAGTCGCCCACCGCTGCCGTTTCCGCGATCGACCGCGGCTCGCTCTTTTTCCAAGCTCCCGTTCCGGACGAACTGGCCGACGGAATCCATTTCGAAGGGAGTGCGGTCACGATCGTCGATCGGCCACAAGACGCGCATTACGTGCTCGCGGGGCGATTTCGCGATCGGACGCTCGAATACGCCTGGGTGCGGCCCGGCGTCTCGCGAACGGATCGACATAAGACGCCGCTGCCGCTGCGATCGACGTGGTTGACGTATGCGCCGGATGACGCCGAAGCGTTCGAATACCGCGCGCTCTGTCTTCACAAAATTCTGGCGTGGAACGAACTCGAGTCGCCTCCGTATTCGCGCTGGACCTATCACCTCGCACTGCCGGCGAGGCTTACCGGCGGAGAGGCGTACCCGTTGGTCATGAAGGCTGATGGCGCCCGAGCGCCGAAGCGATTCGTCTACGCTTTCGCCATCGATTCCTATGGTCAAAGCGCGCTTCTGTTTCCGCCGAGCGGATCGGTGGAAAACCATTTTCCGATCGGCGAGACCGCACCAGGAGAGGTTGCATTAGGCCGCATTCGCATCACACCGCCGTATGGAGTCGATACGTACTTCTTGCTGACGACGGCCGAACCGATTGCCGATCCGTGGGTGCTGCAGTGGGACGGAATTCGAGGACAACCGCCGATGACTCCGACGGCGCTCGAACGATTGCTCGCGGCGACCAGCTCCGCGACACGCTCGCCTGCGTCGATCGCCACTCCTGTCAAATGGTCGATCGAACGAGTGACCGTCGAATCCGTTGCGCCGAGGCGCAGGTGAAAAGGCCGAAGTCGATCGTCCTTGCCGGAATCGCGATCGCGGTCGCTTTCGGGCCGCGAATTCTCCCTGCAACGCGGTCAGCGCGGCCCATCCCGGCCGCGTCGAATGCAATGGGTGCGGGTTTCGACCGCAACGAGTCGGCGGCGCTCTTCGTCGGAGTGCAGAGCTTCACACATCCCGGGTTACGCCAGGTTCGTTATGCAGTCGATGATGCGGTCGACCTTGCTTACCTCTTCGCCTTCGACTCTCGAATCCAACTGGTTCGGCCCGATCGCGTCGTTCTCGCGTTGTCGGGCGAGCCCGAGAAGCCGGAGTCGAAGCAACGGCTGCAGACGCTCCGCCAAGGCGGAGTCGCCGTCCGGCACGCCGACCAGACGGACATCATCGCCCTCCTGAGGCGCCAGGCGGCACTCGCCGGCAAGAATGGAATTCTGATCGTGTCACTCGCGACGCACGGCTTCGCGCGCGATGGTGTCCCATACATCCTCGGCACCTCCTCGACCGTTCAGTACCCGACCACAGTGCCGGTAGCAAGAATTCTCGACATCGCTGCTCGCTCCGCCGGCCGCTCGCTCATCTTCGTCGACGCCTGTCGCGAACGCTTGTCGGCCGCCACCCGCTCGGTCACGAAGCAACCGGAAATGGCCACGCCTCTCTTGCGGCGAATGAGCCATACCCACGGCCAAGCAGTTTTGTTCGCCGCGGCCGCGGGGGACGTCGCGTATGACGGCCACGGCAACGGGGTGTTCACGAAGGCTGTGATCGAGGGGCTCCAGTGCCGTGCGGCGAAGTCCGTCGGCACGGTGACGCCATATACGCTCGGCACATACGTGCAGAACAGCGTTGTGAGGTGGATTCATCGGAACGTCGACCGGTCCGTCCGCACCGCGATCCAAATCAATATCGACGGCGACGCCCGCAACATGCCCCTCTCGCAGTGCTGGCCGAATCGGCGTGTCCGTATCATCTCGACGCCGTGGGCCATCGAGGCGTTCGACTCGGACGGCAAGCTGATATGGGAAAAGCGAGAGGGCACGCCGCTACGCGCCTTGGCCGTCGGCGACCTGTTCCGCGATCATCAGCAGGACGCGGTGGGCCTGTGGGGCGACGGCAACGAGTCGCGTCTCGCGATCTACTCCGCCGAGGGGGAACGGCTGGCGTATTACGATCTCCCGGAGAAACTCGGTGAAGTTGCGATCGGCCGGCCGACGAAGCACTACGCGCCAAGAATCGTCGTGATCGGCAACCGGAAGGTCATGGCGTTTGATCCGAAGAAAGTCTCCGCAGGAAAGCCGATGTGGAGCGGTACGATCACGCCGCGCGGCCAATCGGTGGAACGTGTGGCGATCGTCGACGGCGACCGAGACGGCAAAGAGGACATCTCGATCAAGACTGAAAACGGCACGTTGCTGCTTGATTTCAAGGGAAAGGTGATCGCAAAGCACGCGAAACGCGGCTCGTTGCAATTCCACCTGCTACACTCCCGTCGGAAGCGCCCTTAGCTCAACTGGATAGAGCAGCAGACTTCGGATCTGCCGGTTGGGGGTTCGAATCCCTCAGGGCGCACCACGTCCCCTCTTGCTCGAGAACGAACGACTCTCCGCGGCCGAGCGGTGGACGCTCACGGCCATCGCCGCAGCCTCGGTCGTGCTGCGAGCGGTCTGCTACTTCCGCTATCGCTTCGACTCCGACGAGCCGCAGCACCTGCACGTCGCGTGGGGGTGGACGCAGGGGCTCGTGCAGTACCGCGACTACTTCGACAACCACGCTCC
>DASYSN010000302.1:0-7589 GCA_036003305.1 Thermoanaerobaculia bacterium | reverse complement strand
TCGTCGAGCCGGAGACGCTGGTGAAAGGACTGCATTACCTGCAGGAGCGCATCCCCGAGTTCACCCAGTTGACGGTGCAGGAAAAGCGCTCGCATGCCCGCGCGGCCAACCTCGATCCCGAGTTCCTGGAAAACGGCCTGCATGCGGCCCGCGTGTGGTCGCAGACGAAAACGCTCGTGAAACGGACCGGCGAGGAGCTCGCGGACGAGCAGGAGGTGATCCGCCGGTGGGACGAGGTCATCCGCGACCTACGGGCGTTCACCGATGGGATCGAGGCAGCAAACGTGAAACGGAAGCACCGCCTCGGCACGGCGATCCTGCAAATTTACCGCATGCTCGGCATCTACTTGCGCCGCCCCCAGCCGGAAGATGCCTACATGCGTCCCTACTACGACAACATGAAACGCGCCTACCTGCGGACGCAGCAGTTCCGCCGGCGAAAAAAGAAGGACGAGCCGGCGGAGTGACGCGACTCCGCGTGCTCGCCGAGTGCGTCACGATGTCTTTAGACGCAGGTTGCGGAACTGCACGCGCGAGCCGGGATGGTGATTCTGCAGGCCGACGTGTCCCTTCAGCGGTCGAGTGCCGTTCGTCAGCTCGCATACCTTTTCGCCATTGAGCGTCACCTTGATGTTGTTGCCGCGCGCCTCGATCTCGTAGTTGTTCCATTGCCCGACGGGTCGAGAGGCGATCTTCGCCGACGGGGCGAGCTTGTACACCGCGCCGGTCTGATGCAGCGGGTCGCCGAACGTTGGAGGATTCGTGTCGGGATTCTTGCCGGTGTCGTCGATCTGGATCTCGTAGCCGTTGTCGACGGCGAGTTGCGGATCATTCGTCAGCGCCGGGAACCGAATGAACACGCCGGAATTGTCATCGAAGTTCGTTGCGCGCCAGTCGACGCGAAGAATGAAGTCGCTGAACTCCTGCCCTGTAAACCACAGCAATCCGATGCCATCGACGGACTCGATGATGTTCCCTCCGAGCTCCATGAACCCGCCGCTTCCCGCCATCTGCCAGCCGGCGAGGCCGCCGGTGCCGAGCGGGATGAAATCGGCTTCGATGGTGAGCGATCGATTGACGATCGCGCGCGCGGTTTTGCGCGCGAGCGACAGCGCCGTCAGCGACGGATTGGCCGAGCCGAGCGTCGGAAAGAGTGCGGGGCCGGCGACGTAGGCGTTCGCGATGTGATGGAAGCGGCCGTCGAGGTCCGTGACCGACGCGTTCGGATCGGTGCCCATCCAGAGAGTTCCTGCTTCGTGATGTGTGGTGCCGAGGCCGTCGCGATTCTTGCTGACCACCTGCAGCTTCGCGGGATCGCCGGCGATGGCTTGCGCGATCGCCATGGCTGCGTTGTCCATCGCGTTCCAGAGCAGATCTTCATCGGAAGTCTTGACGACGTTCACCCACGCGCGCCGGCGACCGAATTCGTCGGTCTGATCCGAGAGGTCGACGAAGCTCGGCGGGTTGCCGGTGTTCTTCGTCGCGTTCGGATCTTTGTCGCCTTGCATCTCGCCGATACCGCGCAAGGTGATCACGATCGAGTCGGCTGATTCCGCGGCCAGCGTTGCGTCGAGAAGATCGATGTCGGGGATCATGCGAAACATCACCGCTTCGGGATCGGGACCGGCGATCGCAGCCGCGGTGACCTGAAGATGGTAGTGGCCCTGCGGCGTCGAGCCGCGCACCAGGAGTGCGGCGGCCTGTAGATGCGCCGGCAGTGGATCGAACGCCGAACGCTGAATCCGGACGACCGTGTTGCTGCGCAGATGCGCCATGAGATTGCGGCCCATGAGCGGTGTGGGGAACGATTCGAGCGCCAGGCGCGTCGACTCGATCGTGCTGGCGGCGAGGACGACCGCGCAGTTCGGCCCGATCGAAAGCGTTCGCGACACGCCGTTGGCGACGACCTGCAGTCCGGTCACGACGTTTCCGTTGGTGTCGAGGCGCGTGACGTGCGCGCGCGGTACGAGGAAGAGGCGGCGTCGAAAGTCGGGCGCGGATGAAGCGTCGCGGATGGCGTCGGTCACGATCGGCGCACTGCTGTACTTGTCGAAGCTGAACAGACCCGATGCGGGCGGTGATGCCTGAATCGCGAGCGGCGCGTCCTCGATGGCGTCGACGGTCGGTACGACGCCGACGACACCCTTGAACTTCTTCAGCAGCTCGTCGAAGAGCGGCCCGGCGATGTAGTCCGTCTTGTCGAAAACGCCGGTCTCTTTCTCAGTCCGTTCGTACTCGTCGCCGGTTCCATCCGCGCTCTGCAGGAATTCGGCGACCGGCTTCGGCCAGCGCGCGAGATCGGCGGCCGTGAGGCGCGGCGACCATCCGCCCCAGTAGAGTGATCGCCCGCCGAGGCAATACGCGAGACCGGGAAAGGCAACCTGACTTCGCCACGCGTTTCCCCACACGCGCTCGCGCGTGCCCGGATCGTTCTGATTGGAAGGGACGGCAATCGCGCCGGCCGCATTCAGGCCGATGCGGGCGAGATTCTGCACGTGCTCGGACACAAGGAATGGGCCGGCTTCGAGCACGAGGACGCGCAGATTGGAGTTGCGGAACGTCTTCTCCGCGCAGTAGGCGCCGAACATGCCGGCGCCGATGACGACCACGTCGAAGGCGACGCCTCCGTTGTTGACCGCCTCGTCCCAGGTACTACAGACGTATCGGCCGAGGACGTCGAGAGCGAGTGTCGTGTCCTGCACCTCGACGGTGCTGCCTGTTTCCTGCAGCCGATTCAACATTGCCGCACCTCCGCCTTGCTGTCACTTAGAGGAGGGCCGCCAGCGTGAGATTTCCTACCTCGAATAAACGGTCGCGCTCGAAGGCCGCGGGTCTTGCTGTCAGGGCGTTGCTGCTGGTGAATTGCGGTTATTCCGGAGCGGCGACGCGAGGCGGGCGACTTCGTGAGCCAGGTCGAGCGGGTCGATCGGCTTCTGGCGGAAGACGTCGAAACCGGCGGCGGTGATCCGCGCCTGCTCGTCGGGCCGGCCGAGGACGGTGAGGGCGAGCGCCGGCGTGAGCCGTTCGCGGCTCTCGCGCGAGCGCAATTGTTCGAGAAACAAGCAGCCGTCGAGATCGGGGAGCGCGATGTCACACACGAGCACGTCCGGATCCCATTCATCGATACGCGCGAACCCTTCGGCAGCCGTGCTGGAGCACTCCACGTCGGCGCCGCAGTGCCGAAGAGCCGCGGCGAGCACCTTGCGGTTGTCGATCTCGTCTTCGACGATGAGCACGCGGATGCCGTGAAGACGAGGCAATGCCGCCGATCGTGCGGCCACGTCGCGTCCGACGATGTTGCTTTCGGCGACGGTGGTGTGGAGGGGGAGGCGAAGCGCGAAGCGGGCGCCCTGGCCCTCGCCGGCGCTCTCAGCGACAACCGATCCTCCATGCATCTCGACGATGTGGCGCGTGATGGATAAACCGAGGCCGAGGCCGCTCTGCCGGTCGTTATGGTCGTCGCCCTGCAAGAACCGCTCGAAGACGTGCGGAAGGAGCGCGGGCGGAATGCCTCGTCCGGTATCGATGATCTCGATCACGCCGGTCCCGCCGTCGCGTCTCACGCGGATGCGAACCCGTCCGCCTTCACCCGTGAACTTGATGGCGTTGCCGAGCAGATTGCCGATGGCCTGTTGCAGGCGGGCGGGGTCTCCGAAGACGTCGAACCGCTCGTCGGCGCAGTCGAGCGTGAGGGAGATCTGCTTCGCCTCCGCGGCCGGGCGTGCCATCGACGCCGCGCTCGTGACGATGGCTGCGAGGTCGAGCGCGCGCATGTCGAGCCGGAGCTTGCCGGATGCGATGCGGGACTCGTCGAGAAGATCTTCGATCAGCTTTGCCTGCGCCAGCGTGCTCCGCTCGATCGCCTCGAGCGCGTCGCCTCGCGTCTGCTCGTCCAGACCTCCGAGCGCCAGCATGCGCGTCCATCCGAGAATCGACGTCATCGGCGTGCGCAGCTCGTGGGAGATGATGGCGATGAATTCGTCCTTGGCGCGATCTGCAGCCTTCATCGATTGCAGTTCGCTGGCGTTTTCGCCCTTCAGGAGCTCGAGACGGACGAGATCCGTCACGTCCTCCACAGCATGGATGATGTACACGACGGCGCCCCCTGCGAGAACCGGCGTGTTGACCGGCTTCCAGTAGCGTTCCTCGAAGCCGCCGCCCTCCGATTCCGGACGGCGAATGTCGTACTTTTGCACCGCCATCGTGTGCGGTGCGCGCGTGCGCAGCACCGTCTCCAGCGACGCGCGCAGGTTGCGCGTGCCGGTCGCCTCCGGGTCGTCCGGGTTGTCCGGAAAGACGTCGAAGAGATGATGGCCGGTAATTTGTTCGCGCACAGTCAGCGTAGCCGCGAGGTACTCGTTCGTCACGGCGACAATGCGGAAGTCGGGGTCGAGCACGACATACGCGCCCGGCGCTGACTCGAAGAGGACACGGAAGTCGAGAGAGTCAGCCATGGCGGTAATGTCAACAGCGACACATCACCGAAATGCCCGCACCGAATTCGTTCCGCCGCGCTCGGTTCGTGAAAAGTATTCGCGGCTTCCGCGTGTCGAGCGTCCCGAACCCACTGCTTGCTTCTTGCAAGACGCCTCCTCAATGACGGACGTCCTGAGGCGAAACCACGTGACGGTCACCGGGCGGGGCCGGCAGCCGCTCGTGTTTGCGCATGGCTTCGGTTGCGATCAGACCATGTGGCGGTTCATTACGCCCGCGTTCCAGGAGGACTACCGGATCATCCTGTTCGACTACGTCGGGTCCGGGAAGTCTGACGTGTCCGCGTACGACGCCGAGAAATACGCGACGCTGAACGGCTACGCGGAGGACGTGCTCGACATCTGCCACGCACTCGACCTGCATGACGTGATCTTCGTCGGGCATTCGGTCAGCAGCATGATCGGCGTGCTGGCCGCGAACCGTGAGCCCGATCGCTTCCAGCGTCTGATCATGGTCGGGCCGTCGCCGCGCTACATCAACGATGCGGACTACGTCGGCGGGTTCGAGCGGGCGGACATCGAAGGGCTGCTCGATCTGATGGACAAGAACTACATCGGCTGGGCAAACTTTCTCGCGCCGGTGGTGATGAAGAACGACGATCGGCCGGAGCTCGCGGGCGAGTTGCGCGAGAGTTTCTGTTCGACCGATCCGGGGATCACGCGCCGCTTTGCCGAAGCCGTGTTTTTTGCCGACAACCGCGCCGACCTCGCGGGCGTGACCGTGCCGTCGCTCATCATGCAATGCAGCGAAGACGCGATCGCGCCGGTCGAGGTGGGCGCCTATCTGGAGCGGACGATGCCGCACAGCAAGTTGCTGCGTCTGAAGGCGACCGGCCACTGTCCGCACATCAGCCATCCCGAAGAGACGATCGAGGCGATCAGGAACTATCTCGCAGCGAGATAGTCGTCGGATGCGATGCGCGACCTGATGAGCGACGCGCCCTGCGGCTTCGTGGCCTTCGCCGACGACGGCACGATCGTCGAGGTCAATCAGACGCTGGCCGATCTGCTCGCCTACACCCGCGTCGAGCTCCTCGGCTGGCACATCGAGAAGCTTCTGCCGCCCGGCGGCCGCATCTTCTACCACACGTACCTCTTCCCGATGCTCAAGGTGCAGCACTCGGTGGAAGAGATCTACCTCGCTCTCCGCACGAAGGACGGGCGCGACGTCCCGATGCTGCTCAACGCCCGCCGTTCCGAGCGCGACGGCGTGTTCCTCAGCGACTGCGTCTGCATGCGCATGATCCAGCGCCACGAGTACGAGGAGCAGCTGCTCGAGGCGCGCAAGCTCGCGGAGGAGTCGAACGCCGCGAAGGCCAAGTTCCTCTCGATGATGTCGCACGACCTGCGTACGCCGCTGACGACGATCGACGGACACGCGCAACTCCTAGCTCTCGAGTCGCTCACGCCGGAACAGCGCGAGTCGGTGGATGAGATCCGCGACGCCTGCCGCCTGCAGATGACGCTCATCAGCGACATTCTCGAGTTCGCGCGGCTCGATTCGGGCCGGGTCAAGGTGAACCTCGGCACCGTCGTCGTACGCGACATCGTCACTCGTGCCGTGGCGTTCGTTCGCGTTCAGGCCGGCGACGCCGGCCTCGCGCTCGCGATGAACGGAGGCGACTGGGACGTCTCGGTCGTCGCGGACGCCAACCGGCTCCAGCAGATCCTCCTCAACCTGCTCACGAACGCCATCAAGTTCACTCCGGCAGGCGGAACCGTTTCGATCGGTTGCGAGGCAGGCCTGGGGCGCGTTCGCATCCACGTGCGCGACACCGGCATCGGGATCGAGCCCGAAGCGCTCCAGCGCGTGTTTTCACCGTTCGTTCAGCTCGGTGCCGCGCTGCCTCGCCCCAGCGTGTCCCAAGGAGTGGGACTCGGACTCGCCATCAGCCGCGACCTGGCCCGTGCGATGGGCGGAGACGTCACGGTCCAAAGCCGCGTCGGCACCGGATCGGTCTTCACCGTCGATCTTCCGGCAGCATCGGTGAGCAGCGAGGAGTTATCCTTGACACGGCAATGACCGCGTCATTGACGCACTCGCGACACCGCTATACCTACGACGAATACCTCGCCTTCGAGCGCGACAGCGAAATGAAGCACGAGTTCGCCGATGGCGAGATTTACGCGATGGCGGGCGGTTCACTCCGGCACAGTGCGCTCGCCTCGAGAGTCAGCGCTGCGCTCGAAAGCGGTCGCCCTTCGGACTGCATCGCCTTTCAGTCCGACATGCGGCTTCGCGTGCTCGCCACAGGGAGAGCAACCTATCCGGACGCATCGATGGTCTGTGGACCGATCCAACTCGATCCGGCCGATCCAAGCGGGACGACGATCTGCAATCCGTCTTTGCTCGTCGAAGTACTCTCCCCGTCGACGGAAGAGGTCGACCGCGGCAGCAAGCTGGAGGACTACCAACGCATTCCGTCCCTGCGAGAGTATGTTCTCGTCAGCCAGCATCCTCGCGTCGAGATCTACCGTCGTCTCGACTCCGGCGACTGGGAGTATCGCGATGTTCGAGAAGGCGTCGTGACACTCGCCTCGGGAGCGAGACTCGATCTCTCGGTTCTTTACGCCGATCTTCCGCACTGAGCCTTCAGCGCGGCGACGCCTACCGTTTCCGGTCCCCGCGATCCCCGTACCCCGGCTTCGACACCGCCTTCGCCCGCCGTTGTCGGTCCTGCGTCAGCGAGCGGCCGGCGTCCTCCACCTCCGAAAAGCGCCCCTGCGCGTCGCGGCGGACGTAGCGGCGGTCACCCTTGTGCGGCACGATCAACTCTCGTTTTCCTGCCATGCAAAGTTCTCCTTCCGCATCCACTTAGTGCAACGAGAATACCGGCCCGAAGGCCGTCCGGACGCGCTGGCGCGCGTCCGGAGCGAGAGCGCCCCTTTCACTGACGAGAACTCGCTTGTGGCGCTGATGACGACGCTCACTCCGCTCCTGTCGTCGGCATTCATGGATACTGCGAGTCCGCACACGCCGGCGTGACGGAGTTCACGGGCATCAGTTTGAGGCGAGTCCGGGTGTGGTGCCGGCCGCTCGAGAGCAGGGGGTTCAGTGCGGCACCCATGATCTGAAAAGATCTTCCGATATCGGGA
>DASYSN010000301.1:0-16732 GCA_036003305.1 Thermoanaerobaculia bacterium | reverse complement strand
GAGATTTCTTTCGGCGGACGCTCGACGAGGCGATCGCCCTTCTTCACACCTTCGGTGACTTCGACGTTGAGCCCGTCGCTGATGCCGGTCTTGATGTCGACCTTCTTCGGCTTCGCTTTCGGATCGGCCTGCGCCACTTCGACGGTCGCTTTCTTGCCGCCGTCTTCGTACGTCACGAGGCGCTCCGGCACGGTCAGGACGTCTTTCTTCTCGCGGATGATGACGTCGGCATTCGCGGAGTAGCCGGCGCGGAGCGTGATGTTCTGGCCGGGATCGAGCTCGATCTCGACGTCGAAGAGCGTGGCGCCTTCTTTCTGCTGCGCCTGCGGCGCGATCCGCGAGAGCTTGCCGGTGACGACGTCGCTCGGCAGCGCGCCCACTTTGATCCGTGCCGGCATCCCGACACGCATCTTGCCGACGTCGATCTCGTCGACGGTCCCTTTGAAGATGATGTCGGACATGTCGGCGATGGTGGCCATCTCGGTGCCCGGCTGGTACGAGGTGAGCGGCACGATCGGGTCGCCCGGGTTGACGCTGCGAGTCAGCACCGTCCCGGCCGCCGGCGCGGTGATGATCGATTCCCTGCCGGACTGCGTCAGGCGGCCTTTGCGCGTCAGGTCGCGGTTCTGCTCGGCTTTTTGGAGCGCGACGCGCGCGAGCTCGAACGCCTCGCGCTTCTGGTCGGTATCGGACTTCGGCAGGACGCCGGACTTCGACAGCTCCGTCGCGCGCTGGAAATCGAGCTTGGCCCGTTCGTACGACGCCTGCGCCGAGTCGACGTCACGGTCGACCTCGGTCACTTCGAGCGGGGTCGGGTCGGGTCCGATTTCAAACAGGGCATCGCCGGCGCGCACGGTATCGCCCACTTGAACCAGCGCGCGCCGGACGATGCCCGAGATTTTCGACTTCACCTGAAACTTCTGCCGCGGCTGGATTTGTCCGACGGCGACCGCCTTCTCGACGATCGAGCCGCTGGTCACTTCGACCAGTTTCGGACCCTTGTCCCCCTTGCCGCTGCGCGACCATGCGTACACGCCCGCACTCGCGCTCGCAAGCACCACGAGAATCACCAGGGTCTTCCAAAGCTTGCGCATACTTGTCTCCCGTTTTGGTGAATACGTGGTGATAGACGTTGGGTTGCGCGCTGAGGTTGGCTATCCTCGGCAAACTCGTATGTGTCTGATCGCGCTCGCGCATGACGCCCACCCCGACCTCCCGCTCGTCCTCGCGGCGAACCGGGACGAGGATTACGACCGGCCGACGCTGGCGGCGGGGTTCTGGAACGACGCGCCGAATGTGGTCGGCGGACGCGATGCGCGGCATCGCGGGAGCTGGCTCGCGGTGACCCGCGAAGGGCGGGTGGCGGCGGTCACGAATGTACGGGGCGGCGAGAATCCAAGCGGCCGTTCGCGTGGGCTGCTCGTGAGCGACTACGTCAAGTCGTCGGTCGATCCGGCCGCATATGCGCGCAACGTCGCGGATCATGCGGTCGACTACGCCGGGTTCCACCTCGTCACCGGGATCATCGGCGGGACGTTCGTGCACTCGGGCAAGGACGTGCGCACGATCGCGCCGGGAAGCATCCTCGCAATCAGCAACGGTCCGATCGACTCGAAGTGGAAGAAGGTCGCCCAGGCGGAGAAGATCCTGCGCGAGCTGCTCGACCTGACCTCCGATCCCCAGCTCATCACGCTCTCGCTCCTGCAGTTCCTCGGCACGCCTGCGAAAGACGCGAACGGCATCGAAGGACAGGTGTTCGTGACCAGCCCGCGCTACGGCACGCGCTCGTCCACCGTCATCGTCGCCACCGCCGACGAGATTCACTTCACCGAGCGCAGCTACTCGCGCGGCGGCGTCTCCGACGGCGGCGGCGTGCGGATCACGCTGCACCGCTAAAAACCGGAGCAGGCAGCTTTTTCGCAGAGCCTGCGTGCTCGATGAGACCCGCAATCGTTGCGTGCCTCCTGTTCGCGGCGCTCGCGTGCTCGAAGGGCTCCGACACGGAGAAGATCGTGAAGGAGGCGCGGTCTTGGACGGCGACGCTCGATCTCGCCTCGCGCGGGTTCGCGCAGCACGACCTGCCGGCGGAGTACGTGCGGCAGGTGGCCGACGTCGCGGAGAAGGCGGTGTCGAAGGACATCGAGAAGGCAGAGGATTCCGAGGCGCGGGACGCGTGCACGCAGGCGCTCGAGTCGGCCCGGCGCCTCCGCGAAGCCGCCGGGCAGCGATGAACCTCCTCGAAGTCGCCCTCGGCATCATCACCGGAATCGGCGGCTTTCTCGAAGTGGGATCGATCGCGACGAGCGCCGATGGCGGCGCGTCGTTCCGCTTTCAACTGATCTGGGCGCTCGCGGTCGCGACGATCTGCCTCATCTTCCTGACGGAGATGTCCGGCCGCCTCGCCGCCGTCTCGAAGCACACGCTCGCTGACGCCGTGCGCGAGGAGTTCGGGTTCAACTTCACCATCGTGCCGCGGGCGATGGAGCTGATCGTCAACTTCATGGTCCTCACCGCGGAGCTCGGCGGCGTCTGCATGGCGCTCAAGCTCGCCACCGGCTGGCCGATCCGCGTTTTCGCCATACCGGTGATGCTCATCGCCTGGCTGATGATCTGGGCCGGGACGCTGAAGATCATCGAGAACGGGACGTCGATGCTCGGCCTCGTCGCGCTCTGCTTCGCCGTCGCCGCGTGGAAACATCATCCGCCGCTGCACGACGTGCTGCATGGTCTCGTCCCGACCATGCCGCATCACGACGCGCCGCGTTACTGGTTCTTCGCCATCAGCATCGTCGGCGCCACGATCGCGCCGTACATGTTCCACTTCTATTCGTCGGGCGCGATCGAGGACAAGTGGGACGAGAAGAGCCTCGGCACGAATCGCTTCTCCGCGATCGCGGGAATGGCGTTCGGCGGCGGCCTGTCGGTAGCGATCATTGTCGTCGCGGGGATGGTGTTCTTTCCGCAGAACATCCAGGTCAGCCAGTACGAACAGGTTCCGTTGATGCTCTTTCCGACGCTCGGCCGCTGGGCGCTCCCGCTCTTCGCCGCGACCCTCGGCGTCTGCTGTTTCGGCGCGGCCATCGAGCTGGCGCTCGGTACCGCCTACATGCTCGCGCAGACGTTCGGCTGGAACTGGGACGAGAACGAGAAGCCGCATCGCGAGGCGCGGTTCGCGGCCGCATACTCGATCATCCTTCTGCTCAGCGGTCTCCTGCTGCTCACCGGCCTCGATCCGCTGAAGCTGACGATGTACTCGATGGCGCTGACCGCGGTGATCCTGCCGCTGGTGGTGATCCCGTTCCTGATGCTCATGAACAACGAGGAGTACCTGCGCGAGCACACGAACGGGCCGATCGGGAACGCGGTGGTGATCATCACGATCGTCCTGTCGTCGATCATCGCGATCGTGACGATCCCGCTGCAACTCGCGGGAGGCGGAGGATGAAGTTGCTCGGCGACATCCTCGATCAGCAGATGCTCGATTCGGAAGGCCACAAGTTCGGGAAGGTCGACGGCATCGTGCTCGAGGTGCGCGACGACGGCACGGCGCGCGTCGCGTTCATCGAAGAAGGAGCGGCGGTGCTGGCGCGGCGCATCGGCCGGCGTTGCGAGCGATGGGCGCTCGCGTGGAATCGCAGGCTCGGGGTGCGCCGCGAGCCGCGCTACCGGATTCCGTGGGAGAAGGTGCTCGACGTCGGCGTCGACGTGAAGGTCGAGATGAACGGGAAGGACGAGCCGCCGCAGGACTGGGAGCGCTGGTGGCGCGAGCGCGTCCTGTCGAAGCTGCCATTCGCATGAGAGAGCTGCATGTCGAGCTGTTGAGCGGACGGAAGATCGTCGATCGCAACGGCAAGAAGGTCGGCCGCATTGAGGAGATAGTCGCCGAGTATCGCGGCGAAGAGCTGATCGTTCAGGAAGTGCACGTCGGCCGCCGCGGATTCGCCGAGCGCTTCTCGCTCGGCATCTTCGGCGCCCGCGTACGCGACAAATCGCCGGCGAAGCTGCGGTGGGAAGACATCGATTTCACCGACCCGGAGCATCCGCGGCTGAAGGTTGCGATCGAGGAGCTGTGAGGATGCCCGAGTGATCCTTCGTCGTCGTAAGCACCCGCCCCCTCATCCGCCTTCGGCACCTTCTCCCCCGCTATCGCGGGGGCGAAGGGTACTCGATTGAGGAATCTCGCGACGCTATCAAGTGAGTGCCCTTCTCCCCTCGTGAGAGGGGAGAAGGTGCCGAAGGCGGATGAGGGGTTCCCCTTCGCAGCACGATCGCGCATTCCGCGGGGACACGCCATTCCTCGAACTGTTGCTCCGTGCTCGACCAGAGCACGGACCATTCGCAGCCGGCAGGCGGCGCGAGGAGCGGCTCCGCGACGGGATCGAAATCGAGCTCGGCGCCGAGGTTCACGATGAGGAGGCGGTCGTCGCGGAAGCGGAGAACGAGCGCGTGCTCGCTGAGTACCGCGCCGTCGAGCAGTTCTGTGTCGTACGCCTGTCGCAGTTCGATCAGCTCTTTGTGAAAGGCGAGCGCTTCGCGATGCGTCTCGCGCTCGCTCCAATCGAGCTGGCAGCGCTGGAACGTCTCGACGTCTTCAGGAGGCGCGAGGCTACCCGCGACAGCGGCGACCGACGGGAACTGTGAGAGAAACTCGCGTCGGCCGTTGCGCACGGCGGCCGCCAGCTCCGGCTTGTGATCGGCGAAGTAGAGAAACGGCTTCGACGACGCGAACTCCTGCCCTTGAAACAGCATCGGCGTCTGCGGGCCGAGGAGCAGCAACGCGGCCAGCGCGCGGTAACGCCCGGGCGAGGTCAGTTGATGGGCGCGCTCGCCGGTCGCGGAGTTCGCGACCTGGTCATGGTTCTCGAGGTAATGCACGAAGCGGCGCGCTTCGATGCCGCCGGTCGGCGTCCCGCGATGCTTCTTCTGCCACGAATACCACTGCCCCTGATACAGGAACCCGTGTTTCGCCATCGAGACGAGCTCCTGCGGCCGGCCGCGGTAGTCGCTGTAGTACGCCTCCGGCTTGCCGCCCAGCGCGAGGAGCGCCGAGTGATGCCAGTCGTCATTCCACAGCGCGTCGAGGCCGTACTCCCTGATCAGTTGGCAGTTTTGCCCCTCGTTCTCGGCGACGACGAAGATCGTGCGATCGCCGGCCGCGGCACGCGCCGCGCGTGCAATATCGGCGAGGATGTGCGTGCCGGTCGGATCGTGGATGTCCTGCGTCGCGTCGAGACGAAGTCCGTCGAGGTGGAACTCGTCGATCCAGTAGGCGGCGTTCTCGGTGCAGAACTCGCGCACGCCTTCGCTCTCGAAGTTGATCGCCTCGCCCCAGTCGTTGCTGTAGCGCTTCGTGAAGTAGTCGGGCGTGAACTTCGTCCAGTAACAGCCGTCGGGTCCGAAGTGGTTGTAGACGACGTCGAGGATCACGCCGATGCCGATGCTGTGCGCGGCGTTGACGAAGCGCCGGAGGTCATGCGGACCGCCGTAGACGTGCGCCGGCGCGAACCAGTCGACTCCGTCGTAGCCCCAGCCGAAGCGGCCGGGAAACTCGCTCACCGGCATCACTTCGATGAGGTTGATTCCGGCGTCGGCGAGTTGCGGCAGCTTTCCGATCGCCGACGCGAACGTTCCTTCCGGCGTGAACGTGCCGATGTGGATCTCGGAGATCACGAGCTTTTTCGGATCGATCGTGTGGGACCAGCGCCACGCGAAGTCATCCGGGTCGACGACCACGCTCGGACCGTGCGGCCCTTCGGGCTGATACCGCGACGCCGGATCGGGATACGTCTCGCTTTCGCCGTCGAGCCGGAAGCGATAGCGCGTCCAGGCCTGCGCGCGCTGCACGACGCCCGAGAAATGCCCGGCTGCTTCGCGCTCCAGCGGATAGTCGCGGTCGTCGATCACGACCGCGACACGCTTTCGCGCCGGAGCCCAGACGCGAAAGTGCACACCTCCATCCACCAACTCCGCGCCGACCGCCCTGCGCCGTTTCATCCGTGCTCGGGTTGCCTCCCGAAGAGCGCGTCGATGCTGTACTTCCCGCCGCCGTGCGCGGCGATGTAGAGGAATACGAAGCAGTAGAGCACCGCGAGCTCGCCCTTGTTCTCCCACGGCGAGATGGGGCTCGGCGGCAACTTCGCGTGCACAGTGAAGTACGCGACCGCCATCTCGCCGCAGCAGATGAACGACGCGATCGTCGTCAGCAGGCCGAACGCGACCATCAGTCCGCCGCCGAATTCAATGACGCCGGCGACCATCATCTTCGGCGGCAGCGGCCCGGCGCTCCTTCCGCCGAACCAGCCGAAGAGTTTCATGGCGCCGTGGCCCGCGAACAGCAAGCCGATGATGAATCGCGAGATCGCATACAACGGGTCGTGGAAACGGCTGAGGAAATTCACTGCGGTACCTCCGGATGCGCGAGAAGCACCTGTTGTGCCCGAGGTCGGCATCCGGCATGCGGCATCCGGCATCCGAGACGATGTTTATGCCGGATGCCGGATGCCGACAACGGAATCGCGCCTGGCACGCCGAGGTTGCCGTTACCGAGTGCCGAAGCCGAGCGTGAAACAGACCCTCCTCCGCGGCCTGCGCCGCCGCTGCCCGCGCTGCGGCGAGGGCGAGCTCTTCCGTCGCTGGCTCGAAATCAACGACCGCTGCCCGCATTGCGGCCTGGTTTATCAGCCGGACCATGGCGATATCTGGCTGTTCCTCCTCATCACCGACCGCATCCCGCTGCTCTTCGGCATCGCGGTCGTCTACTTCGGCTTTTCCATGGAGATATGGATTGCGCCAGTCGGATTCTTCTTCGCGATGGCGATCCCCCTGATCGCTACCGTCCGCCAGCGCCAGGGGCTGGCGATCGCGCTCGATTATTTGGTGAGAGTGTGGACGGAGGAGTCCTCGGTCCTCAGTCCTCGGTCCTCGGAAAAAGACGTCATCTGAGGATCGAGGACCGAGGACCGAGGTCTTCTGTAGAATGCCGTCCTCTCTCTATGCAACACGGGCGGTAGGGCATGACACAACTGGTCGACGCAGCGTTGTCGGAGCTGCAGCGGTATCTCGAAGACGAGATTCCGCCGAATACAGCCGCCAACGCAGTGGCTGTGCTGATGGCACAGCCGCCGGAACTGATGATGCAGCGCGTCGGCGCGTGGTCGGCGGAGCAGAGCCGTGCGCGCTCGCTGCCGCCGTCTGACCTCCTCCTGAAAGCGCTCCACAAGGTCTACATCACCGGCGAGATGAAGCTGCTCGACCGCGAGGCCGTCGCCGACTACCTCGACCGCGTGACGACCATCGCGCTGCGCATCTGCCCCGTCGACGAGCGCGACACGCTCCGCACGAGCCTGAACACGATGCGGATGTCGCGCGACCTCACGCTCGCGCCGCGCGGGGACGTGAAGCCGATTGCGCAGCGCCTTCCGACGTACGCCGGTAACGTCCCGCTGGTCGACGAAGAGGCGCAGATGGCGAAGCGCTTCTCGCTGATCATGGACCGCCTCACGCGCCAGATGGCGACGACGGGCGGCGGTCAGACGATGGCGCAGGCCGAGCCGCAGGCGCTGGCGCAGCTCCTCACGATGGCCGCGAACCGCGCGCAGAACGGCCAGCAGTTGAACGACTACCTGAACCAAATCCGCCCGCTCACCGGCGGCAATGAGGGCAACGTCTTCGTGATCCTCGGCGGCGGGATGCAGTCGTGGGACCTGCCGAACGTCACTCCCGGCGCGTACAAGCCGCCCGCGCAGGTCGGCGCGATGGAAAAGATCATCGACCTCGCGGAAGACAACACCATGGCGCTCAAGCGCCTCCGCGAGCTGGTCACCGCGGCGGTGCAAAAGTTCAACGAAGGTTCGCTCGCCGCCGCCGTCTGGATGCTCGACGTCGCCGAGGACACCATCAACGACCGAAAACTCGACATCACGCCGGTCGACCAGATCCGCGCCGAAGCGGCGGACACGATCAACCAGGCGCAGCTCCGCAAGTACGCCGAGAACAAGATCAAACACGCGGCGCTGCGGATCGCACTCGAGTTCTTCCCGACGCTCCATCTGTACAAACTCTTCGAGCAGCTCCGCGGCGAAGCGCGCGCCGAGCGGCGCCGCGCACTGCTCGGATTCCTCGAGGCGTATGGCGACCACGCGCGCGACGCGGCGATCGCGCAGCTCGAAACGGAGCTGGAGCGGCCGGACGTCGACACGTACTACCTCCGCAACCTCATCTACCTGCTGCACCGGATCCAGCGCGACTCGACCGACACCGTCGAGCGCGAGCTCGAAGCGCTCGCCAAGACGTCCGCGATCGGTCAGAACATCTACGTCGTCAAAGAGGCCGCCACGGCCCTCGGCCAGATCCGCAGTGAAGCGTCGGTGAAGCTGCTGACGACGCGCCTCGCCGAGTACGAGGCGCTGCTTCTGCGGAACGACACGCAGTATCCGGTCGTCGAGGTGCAGAAGCTGCTCGACCGGATCGCGATCGCGCTCGGCTCCATCGGCACGACGGCGGCGCTGCTGACGCTCGCGCGTCATGGCCTGCGCACGAACCCGCTCCTCGGCGACACGCGCGCGCGTCTCGCGTCGCTCTTCCAGTACGACCTCTCGTTCGACGAGGCGACGATGACGTCGCTCGTGAAGCAGTTGCGCGACGAGATCCCGGGCAAGCTCCTCGGCCGGCTTCTGCCGAAGAAGCAGGATGCGACCGTGCGGCTGATCGAGGCGCTCTCGGGAACGCGCCAGCCGGCGACCGAGGAGCTGTTCAAGGAGATCGCGCAACGCTTTCCCGATCAGGACGTCGGAAAGGCCGCGGCGACGGTGCTCGAGAAGTGGGGATCCGTACGCATGGCCGCGGCGACGAAGGCCAACGAGCCGGTAGCGACTCTCACCGGCGAGCTGGAGTTCTTCGGCCTGCCGTCCGTGATGCAGTCGCTCGCCGAGATGCGCGCGACCGGCATGCTGACGCTCAGCACGAAACAGAAGCAGGCGGCGTCGAAGCTCGTCGTCCTCGACGGGAAGTTCATCAACGCGCAGACCGGGCAGACGCGCGGCGCCGACGCGCTGTACGAAGTGCTCGAGCATCCGATCATGGGTACGTTCGCGTTCGTGCCGTACCCGCCGGACCGCGTCAAGAGCGAACTCGAACCGATCGAGATCATGGGCCTGCTGCTCGAAGGCATGCGCCGCAGCGATGAGCTGCAGCGGATGAAGGCGCTCGTTCCGGATCAGACGACGTTCTCGAAGAGCGGCATGAAGCCGCTGCCGCTCGCCGAGGAGAAAGATCCCGCCCTCATCCGCGACGTCTGGATGAAGGCGATCTCCGGCACGCCGGTAGGGGAGTGGGAACGGCAGCTCGCGACCGACGCCTATCGCGTGCGCCGCCTCCTGACGCACTGGCTCGAGCAGGGAGCGCTCACCGCGAGCTGACGGAGCTGGAAACTGATGGAGCGGATCTGCGTCTTCTGCGGCTCGAATCGCGGCGCTCGTGAAGAGTACGCGGAGGCGGCGCGTTCGCTCGCCGCGGCGCTCGTGAGCAACGACCTCACGGTCGTTTATGGGGGAGGACGCGTCGGTTTGATGGGTGTCGTCGCCGACGAGGTGCTGCGCCTCGGCGGCCGCGCGATCGGCGTGATCCCGCGCGCGCTGTGGGACCGTGAAGTCGGCCACCCGAATCTGACGGAGGTCCGCATCGTCGAGACGATGCACGAGCGCAAAGCGACGATGGCCGATCTCTCCGACGGTTTCATCGCGCTTCCCGGCGGCCTCGGCACGCTCGAAGAGATCTTCGAAGTCTGGACGTGGGCACAGCTCGGCATGCACGCCAAGCCGTGCGGCTTCCTCGACGTCGGCGGCTATTACACTCCTCTCATGCAGTTTCTCGACCGTGCCGTTGACGAAGCGTTCGTCCGTCCCGACGTCCGCAACGCCGCGATCGTCGACACCGATCCCGATCGCATCCTCGCCCGCTTTCGTGATTACGTCCCGGCCGCCGTGCAGAAGTGGATTCATCGTGATGAGACGTGACCCCTCATCCGGCCTTCGGCCACCTTCTCCCCACTCCATGGGGCGAAGGGTAATGACGACACTCTTTCGTAATTACCCCTCGCCCCGCGTCAGCGGGGAGAGGGTGGCCGAAGGCCGGGTGAGGGGCGCGGCGCTCGCGCTGATCGTGTTCCTGACCGCCTGCGGCCACCTCGTCGAGGTCCAGGATCGCGACACGTTGTACTTCGGCACGAACCGTCCGAATGGCGTGATCAGCGAAATCGAGTGGCGCAACTTCGTCGATCAGGTCATCACGCCGCGCTTCCCTGGATTCACGGAGTGGGACGCGCAGGGGCACTGGAAGAGTGAACGCGAGTTCACGCACGTCGTTGAGATCATTCATCCCGACCGGAACGGGAACAACGCGAAGATCGGCGAGATCATCGCGGAGTACAAGCGGCGCTTCCAGCAGGAGGCGGTGCTACTGGTGCGCGACCGCGCGCTGGCCACGCTTCAGTAGCCACTCGCGCACGAAGTAGAAGATCAGCCCCGCCGCGATCACGTACAGCCCGCCGACTTTCAAACCCTTCTGCGGCGATCGGACGATGTAGCCCCACAGCCCCAGCGCGACGATCGCCGGCAGCGGGTAGAGCCACATCCGGAACGGCCGCGGACGATCCGGTTCGCGCTGCCGCAGGATCACCGCGCCGACGATCTGCGCGATGAACGGGATGATCGCGCGGATCGAGAGAATCGACTGCAGGACGATCTTGAGGTCGAGCCAGCAGAAGACCGACGCCACGGCGCCGAGAAAGAGAAGCGAGACGTACGGGTACGAGTGCGTCGAGTGCAGCCGCCCGAAGACCGAGAAGAAGTTCCGGTCGCGCGCGGCGGCGTAGAGGATGCGCGAGTAGCCGAGCATCAGCGAGAAGATCGACGCGAATGCTGTCCACAAAATCAGGACCGACACCCACTTCGCGGCTGTGGGACTCATGAGCAGCGCGATGTAGTCGCCGACGACCGACGTCGACGTCATCGCCACGTTCATCGGCAGCACCGACACCAGGCACGCGTTCATCACGAGATAGATCGCGCCAATGGCGAGGATGGAGATGACGATCACGCGCGGGATCGTCTTCGTCGGGTTCTGCACCTCATCGCCGAGGTAACAGATGTTGTAGTAGCCGAGATAGTCGTACACCGCGAAGAGCAGCGCGGCGCCGAGGCCCGTGTAGCCGGCGGCGTGATCGAGGCGCGGCGCGTTCCAGAACGTGAAGGCGGACAGCTTCAGGTGCGGCAGCCCGGCGCCGATGACGATCGCCAGCGTGCCGAGGACGCCGATCCAGAGCAGGATCGAGAACTTTCCGATGTGGCCGATGCGGCGGAGGAGCAGCAGCGTCGTCACGATGCAGATCGCCATCGCCACCGGCTTCACGTGAGCGCCCGCCGCCGGGATCAGGATCTTCAGGTAACTCGCGAACCCGATGCAGCCGGACGCCATCGACAGCGGCGCCGAAAAGCAGATCTGAAAGAGAAACAGGAAAGAGATCACGCGCCCGTAGCGCCCGTACGCCTGCCGCAGAAACACGTACGAGCCGCCGGAGCCCGGCAGCTCCGCCGCCAGCTCCGCCGTCACGAGCCCGTCGCTGATCGCGAGCAGCCCGCCGAGAATCCACGCGAGCATCCCGCGCCCGCCGCCCATCGCCGTCAGGATCAACGGAATCGTGATGAACGGCCCGATCCCCACCATGTCGATCATGTTCAGCGCGACACCGCGCCAGAGGCCGATTTCGCGGTGGAGGGTCGGGGCGGGCATGCGGCGGATTCTAGTGTAGGGTGCGGCTCTCAGCCGCACCACGCGCCGCGCGAGGGCCGGCTAAGAGCCGGCCCCTACACTCATTCGTCGGGTCGCAGAATCGCGTTGATCACCGCCACGACCTTCAGCACCCTCTTCGCGCTTCCGACCGTCACCTCGGCGAGGCCGTCGGACATGAGGGCTTTGCGGCCGTGTTTTTCCCACCAGCGGCCGACGTAGCAGTTCTCGCCGATCTTTCCGATCACGAGCTCGCCGGTGGCGGCGCGGCCGCGCTGGCGAAGCTGGACCACGAGGAGGTCGCCGTCTTCGATGCCCTGGTCCTTCATCTCCGCGCCGCGGGCGCGGAAGACGATCTCTCCTTCTTCGACAAGGGAGCATGGAACGTGCACTTTCTCGCACTTTCCTTCGTCGATCGGCTGGCCCTGCCGCAGCTCGCCGGAAGTCTTCACCTCGAGCCAGCTCGCCTTGTCGTGGATGCGGGCGCCGCGAAGTGCAGAACGCTTCACACGCCGGATCGGCAGCCGCGGGAAACGGACCGACGCCCGTTCCTGCTTCCCATCCATCAGATCCTCGGCGCGATTGAGGATCGCCTGAGTCCGCTCCGTATCGGCGCGAGCCTCCCGGATTGCGTCGGCCACGAGAGCAAAGTTCGCCGCCCTCACGCTCTCTTTTCCACTTGTGGTGGTCCGCAGCGAGAGATCGCCGAGCTGGATTTCCTGCAGATCGAGGACGGCGGCAACCTTCTTCAGCACCGCGACCGAGACGTTCGCCCCCTTCTCGAGGGCGGCGAGGTGCCGACGGCTGACGCCGGCCAGCCGGGCGAGCCTCGCCTGCGTGAGCCCCTTTTTGATCCGCGTTTCCCGAACGATGTCACCGAGCATGGAAGTAACTTATAGGTTACTAACTTCGCACACCACAAGCAAACAAAGTTGCTCGGAGACTGTGTCACGCGCGTGGGAGACGAGGCGTTTCTTCTACTCGGCGTGGCGCTTTTGAGTGGCCGGTAGCCAGTGGCCGGTGGCCGGAAGAACGCCTCGAGTTGTCATATCCGGCCACCGGCCACTGACAACCGGCAACTGTTAAAGAAGGAACGTGCAGTGGTCTGTTCATCAAGCTTTCCGCATTGACATTTATCCTGCACGAGCGTTACAGTGCAGGATATTGCACATGACGACGAAGCTGGAGCAGTTCCTCAAGAGCCGCGGCATCAAACCGGCCCATCTTGCGAGGGAGTCCGGGTACAGCCGCCAACACCTGTTGCGCATCCGGATGGGACGCATGGAGCCGACCCGGCGCTGCATCTCCGCCATCGTCGGCGCGTGCCGCCGCCTGTCGCATGAGCAGGTCCACGCGGCCGACCTCTTCGATCTCGAGGGCGAGGGCTAAAGCCAGTCCTCAGTCCTCGGTCCTCGGTCGTCAGATCCTAGAGTTCGCTTGCAAATCACGTCCGAGGACCGAGGACCGAGGACCGAGGACCGAGGACCGAGGACCGAGGACTGGTATTAACATTCGCGCGCCATCAAATCCCTACCGGAGGTTTCAGATGCGTCGTGCCTTACTCGCAACCCTTGCCGCGCTAGCTCTCGCGGCGTGCAGTGGAAGTAACAGCAACCCCGCGCCGAAAGCGCAGCCGATCACCACGACCGCGCACCCGATGACGACGAAGCCGCTCTTCGGGGAGCACGGCTACGACACGTCGACGATCGATCGCAGCGTCTCGCCGTGCGACAACTTCTACGAATTCGCCGTCGGGAAGTGGCGCACCGCGCACCCACTCCCGCCCGCGTACTCGCGCTATGGCCGCTTCGAAGAGGTCGCCGAGCGCAACCGCGACAAGCTGCACGAAATCCTCGAGGAAGACGCGAAGAACGCCGCGACGGCGCCGCGCGGAAGCGCAGAACAGAAGCTCGGCGACTTCTACAACTCGTGCATGAACGAGACGGCCATCGAGACGGCCGGCATCTCGCCGATCTCCGCCGAGCTGGCGGCCATCGACGCGATCCACGACCGGCAGTCGCTCGAGGACCAGATCATCCGCCTTCAGCAGCGCGGCGTCGGCGCCACGTTCCGCTTCGGCGCGCAGAACGACTACGAGAACGCGCGAATGATGATCGCCACCCTCTCGCAGGGCGGCACCTCGCTCCCCGACCGCGACTATTACCTGCGCGACTCCGAGCGCTTCAAGAACATCCGCGCGAAGTACGTCGAGCACGTGGCGAAGATGTTCGAGCTCTCCGGCGAGCCGGCCGACAAGGCTTCCGCCGACGCGCAGCGCGTCATCACGCTCGAGACGCGCCTCGCCAAAGCGGAGATGGACCGCGTCTCGTCGCGCGA
Organism: Thermoanaerobaculia bacterium; assembly: GCA_036003305.1. Lineage (GTDB taxonomy): Bacteria > Acidobacteriota > Thermoanaerobaculia > Gp7-AA8 > Gp7-AA8 > DASXHZ01. The sequence continues at coordinate 2,611 of DASYSN010000301.1, read as the reverse complement.
CCCGCGCAAGCGCTACCACATCACGCAGGTGACGCAGCTCGCGTCGATGGATCCGAACTTCGACTGGCAGCACTACTTCAACGCGATGGGTGTCGAGAACCTGGCGAGCCTCAACGTGGCGCAGCCGGAGTACTTCACCGAAGTGAACAAGATGCTGGGCGAGATGCCGCTCGACGACTGGAAGGCATACCTCAAGTGGCGCCTCGTCGACTCGTCGGCGCCGACGCTCTCGTCCGCGTTCGTCAACGAGGACTTCGCGTTCAACAGCGTCATCAGCGGCGTCAAGCAGCAGCAGGACCGCTGGAAGCGCTGTGTCCGCGCCACCGACGCGAGCCTCGGCCAGCTCCTCGGCCAGGAGTACGTCCGCCGCAACTTCACGCCCGAGGCGAAGGCAAAGATGAATCAGCTCATCGACAACCTCGTCGACGCGTTGAAGTCGGACATACCGACGCTCACCTGGATGGGTCCCGAGACGAAGCAGGCGGCGCTCACGAAGCTCGCAGCCTTCCGCCGCCGCATCGGTTATCCCGACAAGTGGATCGACTACTCGAACCTGAAGATCGACAGCACGTCGTCGTACGCGGCGAACGTCGTCGCGGCGCGCGAGTTCGGCCGCCGGCGCAATGTCGCCCGCATCGGCAAGACGGATGACCCGGCCGAGTGGGGCGGCTTCACTCCGCCGACCGTCAACGCGAGCTACATGGCCTCGCAGAACAACATCACGTTCCCGGCCGGCATCCTCCAGCCGCCCTTCTACGATCCGAACGCCGACGACGCGTACAACTACGGCGGCATCGGCACGGTCATCGGCCACGAGATGACGCACGGGTTCGACGACGAAGGGGCGAAGTTCGACGCGCAGGGAAACCTGCGCAACTGGTGGACGCCCGAGGATCTGAAGAAGTTCCAGGCGCGCGCCGAGTGCATCGTCAATGAGTACAGCGAGTTCAACGTCGCGCCGGGGATCAACATCAACGGCAAGCTCGTTACCGGCGAGGAGATCGCGGACCTCGGCGGCGCCACGCTGGCGCTGTCCGCGTACGAGAAATCGCTGCAAGGAAAGAAGCGCGAGACGATCGACGGCTTCACTCCCGAGCAGCGTTTCTTCCTCGGTTTCGCGCAGGTGTGGGCCGAGAACATGGCGCCCGAAGAGCAGACCCGCCGCGCCCTCACCGACCCGCATGCGCAGGGCCCGTTCCGCGTGAGCGGCACCGTGCAGAACATGCCGGCATTCGAGAAGGCGTTCGGCTGCAAGAAGGGCGAGAAGATGGTTCGCGAAGAAGGGAAGCGCTGCTCGATCTGGTGATCCGATCTCTGGTGTGGCGCGGGCTTTCCAGACCGCGCCCCGCCCACCCAGGGCGCGGGCAAGAAAGCCCGCGCCACACGGGAGCTAGAACACGAACACCGCCACCGCCCCGATCGCGCTGACGACGACGCCGCACGCCGCGATGATCGCGGCGTGCGCGCGGCGCCATCGCAGCGTCAGGGGGCTGAAGACGAACCGCACCGGGCGGTAGGCGATCGCGAGCACGATCCCGAGGACGATCCACCACGCGCCGAACGCCGCGATTGCCAGCCCCGCCAGCACGCGTGGTGAGTCGCCGCCGATGAACTGATGGACCGCGGCCGGCTCGTCAACCATCCACGCGATGAACCCCGGAACCGGTCCGACGATGGCGAGCAGCGCAAAGAACGACATCACGAGCACGATGGGGGAGTAGACGAGCCAACGGCGCGAACCGAGGTTCTCGGCCCCGATCTCCTCGGCGGCGGCGCGCGCCAGGATGAACGCGCCGAGGATTAAGACCAGGCCGATGCCAACCGGCAGAAGCATGATGCCGAGGAGCGTGGCGGCGAAGGCGAGGTAGGGGAGGCGCCACTCTTCGGGGCCATGCTGCATGCGTCGGAGGACACGCCGCCACGCCGGCAGCTCGGAGTCGCTGATCCACGCGTCGGGCGCGCCGAGGCGGGCGATAACGGGATCGAGGTCCGCGGTGTCGACGACTTCGACGTCGGCGAGCGCGCTCTCGATGTGCTCGCGGATGTCGTGCTCGATGTCGCTGCTGTCGAGGTGCGTTCCGCGGAGCGAGCTGCGCATCGCGGCCAGGTAGGTGTCGAGGCGGTGCTGGGCGTTGTCCGTGAGTCTCATCGTTACTTTCATCGGCGTTCCTTTCGCAGGTGCTCGATGGCGTCCTGCAACTGTTGCCAGTGCGTGTTCATCCGGCGGAGCTGCGTCCGGCCGCGGTCGGTCAGCTCGTAGTACTTACGGGGCGGCCCGCCGGAAGATTCTTCGATCGACGTTTTCAGGTACTGCTCCGACCGCAGCCGGCTGAGGATCGGGTAGATCGTCCCCTCGCTGACGACCAGGCTGTCGATCTCGCCGAGCCGTTTGACCAGCTCGTATCCGTAGAGCCGGCGCCCACAGAGAGCGTTGAGGATCGAGAGCTCCAGGAGGCCCTTGCGAAGCTGTGTGGCCCAGTTTTCGTGGAATGTGTCGCTCACGGGAGCAATATGGGGCCATGCACGGTACTTGTCAATACACAGTAGTGCGCTGTGCTCTAGAATCCGCGCATGGATTACCCGCTCGAGCCGAACGCGGACCAGATGCGCC
>DASYSN010000300.1:0-5950 GCA_036003305.1 Thermoanaerobaculia bacterium | reverse complement strand
GCGGTCGCGATCGAGCGGATGTCGGCCATCGATCTCTTCTGCTTCGACCGCTGCATGGCGGTGAGCAGGTTCGGGATCGCGATAGCCGCGAGGATGCCGATGATCGCCACGACGATCAGCAGCTCAATCAGGGTGAAACCTCTCTGTTTCCCTCTCATCTGAGTCCCTCCTTGGACAGCGCCCTCAAGCGCAAGCGACGTGCCGCGGATGGATCGAAACTAAGTGACTGCAAACGTGCGACTTAAGTGGCGAAACAGCGGGTCGCCGGACGTATTTCGCCACTTCTCTCTTGGGCTTTCTGACAATTAGTGTCAGGCCCGTTCAAATGCCCAGTGGCGAACGACATCGCGCAGAAATACGACGCCCTGCTCGAACCAGTCGACCCGGACGCGCTCATTGGGTCCGTGGATGCCGAGCGACTGAAAGAAGTCGAGCGGGAAAGGCTGCAGACCGTAGCAGACGATTCCGCGCGCACGGAGGAAACGCGAGTCGGTCGTCGAAAAGAGGAGAACATCCGGTCCGGCAGTCACGTGGTACTGGCGGCTGGCAGTCGCCGCAATCAAACGGAACAGCGGCGTGTCGGAAGTGGACGGCAGGGCCGGCCCTTGCTTCTCGCGGATCTCGCCGATCCTCACGCCGTACGGTTTCGCCATTTCGGAGAGCCACGCGATGCGATCGTCGGGCTGCTCGTCCGGCAGGTTGCGCATCAAGACGCGCAACTTGAAACCGCCGCCCGCCGCCGGCTCCGTACCCGACATCCAGACCGCGTTCATCATCAGCTCGGCATAGTTCAGCGGAATGAGCCAACCCTTGTCGATTCGCATCGTGGCGTCGATGTCCCGCAACACTTCACGGTTGTCTCGTCGCGTGGGCGCCACGGCGGCGAAGAACTCGCGCACCGCCGGCAGAACGCGCATCGTTTCTCGCGGCGCAAAGTACGGCTCCGCCGCGCGGCGCAGCGCCAGGAGCGACTCGCGCGAAGGTGCCACGACGTCGAGATCGACCGCCTGCTTCGATCCGGTCTCGATACCGAAATAGCGCATCGACTCGTGCTCCATCTCGGTGATGCCGCCCTCGTTGATGACGTAACGGACGCCTTCGAACAGCTCGGGACGGTGGTCGAGCAGCCATTGCGTGCCGAGGGCGCCGGAGCGTTCTTCATCGGCGACGGCGAGGAAGATGAGATCGTGCTCCGGAATCCGTCCGCTCCTGGCGACGTCGCAGAAGGCCTGCAGCTCGCAGATCGCGATGCCTTTCATGTCAGCGGCGCCGCGCCCGTAGACCATGTTGATCATGACGGCGCCGGAGAATGGCGGCCGGTCCCATTTTCCGGACGGCGGCACGACGTCGATGTGGTTGAGGAGCATCAACGCGTCGCCCGGATTCCTTCCCTTGATGCGCGCGTAAAGACTTGCCCGCCCAGGCGCTGCCTCGATGATCTCGCCCTTGACTCCCGCCTCAGCGAGCTGGCCGGCGAGGAAACGAGCACCTGCGATCTCGTTACCAGGCGGATTCTCCGTCCTGATGCGGATGTAACGTTGCAGCAGGGCGGTCGATGGCGTGATCGGCGACGACTTCGGGAGGTACAGCAGCGCATCGCGGTCCTCTTTCAGCTTCCGGCTGTAGAGGTACGTTGCCAGGGCGCCGGCTGCGACGACAAGAATGACGATCGAAGCGACGAGCCACTCACGCGCCCGCGCCGTCATCACTCCTCCGGTGGGACCGCCGGCTCGACGTGCGTGCCGATGGCATCGGCGACGACGTGCACCGGCTCTTCGTACGCGTCGAGCGGCACCGGCACTTCGTCTTCCCGCCGGCGCGCTCGAACGCCGACGAACACCAGCAGCAGTACCGTCAGCAGCGAGACGCCGCCGCCGATCTCGACCAGCGGATTCGAGTAGTGCATCTCGATGCGATGTCTTCCCGCGCTCACGTTGACGCCCTGGTACGCGATGTTGGTGACGATCGGCGTCACCCGCAGGCCGTCGATCGTCACGTGCCAGTATTTGTGCGGCGTGACGCTCATGACCAGGAAGCCCTGTCCGAAACTCTCGACGTCGATGGTGGCGTCGTTGGCCGATTCGGTCACCTTCGTCACCACGCCACGGCCGGGGACGAAGGTCGGCCGGTTCATGAACGCGACGCGGTCGGAGTAGTTCCCGCCGACCAGTTTCTTCACGAGGTCGTTGTGGTCTTTCACCGGGACGATCTGATCGGCGAAGTAGTAGCGTGCGTAGTGCGGCGCGGGGGTGATGCGCGCCGGCAATGACTTCGTCCAGTCGCCTTTGTTCCGCGCCTTCTCCTGATCGAAGTTCGTGTACTCGACGCGATACCAGGCGTTCGACATCGCCATGAACGGTACCCACCAGTCGGCGCGTCCCGATCGTTTGACGTCCCAGACGGAGTCGACGAGGTCGATGGTCGGCAGCAGGTCGGTCTTGTCGTAGTCGCGCTCGAGCACCGTATGGATGCGCGCTCCCGCCGGCGTCATCGGGAAGAGGCCGTTGCGCACGACCCAGTAGACGCCGGACGACGTGGAGAAGAATTTCTTCGCGATCTCTTCCTGCCCGTACCAGTCGGATTCGTGGAAGACGCGGTAATCGAGCCGGTCCTTCGGGAACTGGGCCGCGAATGGCGGCGGCTCGAAAAACGTCCGCGGCTGGCGCGGGTTGATCTCCTCCGCGATCGGAAGGATGTCGGCAAACATGTACACGGCCAGCGCGGCCAGCCAGACCTTGCGTCGTTTCGTCCGGACCGTGAGCAGGAGCGCGATCGCCCCTGCGGCGCGTGCCGCGGCGAGCGCCCAGTCGATCCGCGAAGTCCGGATGATGAAGTTGGCGTTGGCGCCCGGCGTGAGCGCCCAGATCTTCGTCAGCGCTTTGCCGAAGACCGGCGTGAAGCCGGCGGCGACGACGACGAGCGTCACGGCGAACACCGCCGCGACGAAGCCGGTCGTACCCTCGCGCACGTCCTCGTCGCCGTCGAGCAACCGCTGCAACATCTGCGAAGAGAAGAGGATCAGCGCGAAGATCCCCATCATCGCGAATTTCTCCGGATAACGGAGCGATGTGACGATGTGGTGGTTGTACAGGAACTCCAGCAGCGGCGTGTGTCCGCCGAGCGCCATGACGCACGAGACGATCACGACGAGGAGCACGAACCGGCCGCCCCGTGGCCGCACGAACGCGCCTCCGATCGAGAGCGCCGTCACGAGCAGGCCGCAGTAGATGCTGAAGAGGAACGGCGATCCCATTCCGGGATACAGCCCGCCGCCCCAGTACCACGTCACCTTGTTGATCGACAGGTGCCCGAGGATGTTCGGGAAGAGCAGCTCCGCGAACTTCGCCCACGGCATGCTCCAGGCGCTGACGAGGTCGAACCCGAACGGACGGGAGCGCGCGGAATCGTGGAGGTGGTCGATGGCGGGAAGGATCTGCGCGGCGCCGACGAGAAATCCGGCGAGCGAGATCCCCGCGATCCAGCCAACGCGGCCGGCTGCCTTCACGATCTTTCGCGGCGTGTGCCACGCGCGGTAAAGCGCGTACATGCCGAGGAGCAGGCCCGTCTGCATGATGGTGGTCGGCTCGGCGACGAGACACTGGATTCCGAGGAAGAGCGCGGCGAGCGCGAAGTCGCGGCCGTTCCGGTGCAGCAGAAAGCGCCGCGTGTAGAGACACGTCAGCGGCAGCCAGGCGGCGCAGAACAGAATCGGCAGGAGGTTGATGTACGACATGTACAACCCGCCGAGACCCCACGCGGCGGCGCCGAATGCAGCCGCCACCTCGCCGAGGTCCATCGAGCGCAGGAGCGCGTACATGCCGAGCAGCCCGATCCAGATGTGAAGCAGGATCTGAAGCCGGTAGCCGAAGTCATAGCTCGGCAGGAGGATCAGCCAGGTGAGGGGATAGAAGACCTCGTGTTCGGGATTCGCGGCGATCGGCTGGCCGGCCGAGAAGAAACGGTTCCAGAACGGAAACTCGCCGTGCAGGACGATCTCCCGCAGGATCTGTTTGGTCGGGTAGTAGTAGCGGGTGAGGTCGCGGAGGTAGAAGTTGTTGATCCCGATCGCGACGTCCGCGAACGCCAGGATGCTGACGGCGATCAGTAGGGCAACGACGACGACGTCAGTTCGCTTCAAGCGGGCGCATTGTAGTGGCAACCCGATCGCGAAAGATCGGATGCGACCAGATCCGCTTCTTGTGAAGCTTGTAGAACACCATCGTCTTCAGGATCGCGACGCCGTACCGGACCGACCGCCAGAAACCGATCTGCGACGCCTCGTCGAAGTAGCGCGTCTGGATGGGCACTTCGCGGATCAGCATGTGCTTCGCGACGCCCTGCGCGATGATCTCGGTGTCGAACACGAAGTCATCCGAGTTCGCCTCGAAGTTGACCGACTCCAGGTAACGCCGCGTGTAGGCGCGGAAGCCGGAGTGGTACTCGGAGAGGAAGACGTAGAACGTCGCGTTCTCGATCGCCGTCAGCGACAGGTTCGCGAAGTACTTCCATTTCGGCATGCCGCCCTCGATCGGCCGCCCGCCGAGCATCCGTGATCCGAACACCGCGTCGCACTCGCCGCGTTGCAGCGGCTCGACGAGGTGGGGAATGATCGTCGGGTCGTACTGATGGTCGGGATGGACCATGACCATGATGTCGGCGCCCATCTCGTCCATCGCGGTGCGGTAGCAAGTCTTCTGGTTTCCGCCGTAGCCGCGGTTGAGCTGGTGAACGACCGTGTGGATCCCGAGCTCGCGCGAGAGGGCGACCGTGTTGTCCTTCGAGCAGTCGTCGACCAGCAGGATCTCGTCGACCCAGTCCTTCGGGATGTCGTCGTACGTCGCCTTCAGCGTCTTCTCGGCGTTGTAGGCGGGGAGTACGGCGACCACTTTCTTCTCGCGGTGCGCCATCAGAGGCCTTTCCTCAACTCGTCGCTCTGCGCGACCCCGGCGGCATCGCACGCATCGGCGATTCGCCGGTACGCGTCGCTCCGCTTTCCTTCGCGCAACAGGTCTAATACGCCGCTCGCGATGATCCCGTCGAAGAAACGTTTGCGGTCCACGTCCGTCGGGAGAGTCGCCTTGGCGGAGTCGCGCAACGATCCGAGGAGGTTATTGATTTCCGAGTACTCTGGGCCGACCGTACGGTTGAGGTCTTCCTTGAGCGTCCGGGCGACCGCCGGCGACTTTCCGCCGGTCGAGACGGCGATCTGGATCCCGTCTTTCTCGATGATCGCCGGAACGATGAATTCGCAGAGGTACGTCACGTCGACCACGTTGACCGGGATGCGCAGCGCGCGCGCGTCGGCCGCCACCCGCTCGTTCACGGTGGTGTCGTCGGTCGACGCGATGACGATGTGCGCGTCTTCGATGTCGTTCGTCTCGTAACGCTTACGGTGAATGGTGAGCTGACCGTTGCCGGCCCACCACTCGATCTCCGGCGTGAATTCGGGCGAGACGATCGTGACCTTCGCGCCGTAGCGCATCATTGTCTCGGCCTTCCGCGCGCACACTTCGCCGCCGCCGATGATCACGACGTTGCGATTCTCGATGTCGAGAAAAATCGGGTAGTACGGGAACTGTTTCGCCATCAGTAGATCGGGAAGCGATCGCAGAGCTGCTTCACTTCCGACTTCACCTGCGCGACGACACCCGCGTCGCCCTTCGCGTCGAGGACGCGCGCGATCAGCTCCGCGATCGTCTTCATCTCCGGCTCGCGGAGGCCGCGCGTCGTGACGGCGGGCGTGCCGATGCGGAGTCCCGACGCCACCATCGGCTTCTGGGTGTCGAAGGGGATGGTGTTCTTGTTGACGGTGATGTTCGCCGCCTCGAGGTAGTTCTGCGCGTCCTTGCCGGTGATCCCCTTCGAGAAGACGTCGGTCATGAAGAGGTGATTGTCGGTGCCGCCGCTGACGATGCGGAACCCGTTCTCGCCGACCGCCTGCGCGAGCGCC
>DASYSN010000299.1:0-9293 GCA_036003305.1 Thermoanaerobaculia bacterium | reverse complement strand
CGGATGGTGGGAGAACGCCGTCGAGAGCGCCGGACGCCTCCTCGCGCTCGACCCGTCGCAGGAAGTGGTGCATCGCACGCTCATGCGCCTGCAGCTCGAGCAGGGCCGCGCCGACGCCGCGCTCCGCCGTTACCAGGAGTGCGCGGACGTCCTACAGCGCGAATTTAGCCGGGCGCCGAGCGATGAGACGGAGCGCCTGCACCAGGAGATCCTCGAGGCGCTGAAGCGCGCCCCCGCGCCGCGTGAGGCGTTCCGGAACCAGGCGAGCAGTCCGATGCTGGTGCTCGTGGTCGAAGACGATCTCGTCTCTGCCGCTCTGGTCGAAGGGTTCCTCGACGAGGCGGGATACGACGTCGTGATCGTCTCGGACGGCGCCGACGCGCTGATGGAGATCGCGCGGCGGAAGTTCGACCTCCTGATCCTCGACATCAACATTCCGACCCTCAACGGTCTCCGCCTCTTCGAGATCATGATCCAGAAGGGGATCGAGACCCCGGCCGTCTTCATCACCGGAACCGCGGGCGCCGACGTCGAAGCGCAGAGCCTCGAAGCGGGAGCGGCCGACTTCCTCCGGAAGCCGATTCGGAAGGAAGTTCTGCTGCCGCGAATCCGGCAGGTCCTCGCCCGAAGCGCCAAGAGCGCCGCCGGGGAGTAATCTGTAGGGGCCGGCTCTCAGCCGGCCCATGGGCCGGGTAAGACCCGGCCCCTACAACATGCGTCCCATCGCTCTCGATCCGATTGAAATCGAGCAGCGCCGCGAACAGCGCGCGCGGCGGCTTGCGCTTTCTGACATCCCGCTGCTGCGGGTGGTGGGGTCGGTTTTTCTAACGGTCGGCGTCTACCTCAACAACCGTTTTCTCGCTCCCGAGGGGTGGGTTCTCCGGCCGTGGTGGAGCGTCGCGATCGTTCTGGCGATCTACGCGGTCGTCTCGTGGGCGGCGGTTCGCGTCATCCTCTTCCGCGCCTCCCGCGACCTCACGCTGCTCTTCCTGTTCGGCGACATCGTCATCTGGTCCTACGCGATCTATGCGACGGGGGCGGAGAAGAGCTGGCTGTTCTTCATCCCCGTCCTCCGCGTCGCGGACCAGATGCAGACGCACGTGCGCCGCTGCATCGCGTTCACGGCGTGGAGCGTCTTCTGCTTCGCGACGATGCTCGCGTACGTCGAGATCGTCGACGGCCGCCCGGTCGGACTCGCCGTCTCGCTGACGAAGCTGACGTTCATCGGCGTCGCCGGGATGTACATCTCGATGAGCGCCCGGACGTCGGAGAACCGGCGCGCGCAGATGGCGGAATCGATCCGCGTGTCGCGCGACCTGATCCACCGTCTCGAGCACGAGACCGCGCGGGCAGAGGAGGCGAACGCCGCCAAGAGCGACTTCCTGGCGAACATGTCGCACGAGATGCGGACGCCGCTCCACGGCGTGATCGGAATGCTGCAGCTCGCGCGCGACGGGGAGACGTCTCCCCAGCGCATCCGTCAGCTCGACATGGCGCAGCGCTCGGCCGAATCGCTCCTCGGCACGATCGACGACATCCTCGACTTCTCCCGCATCGAGGCGCGCCGCATCGAGCTCGAGCCGGTTTACTTCAGCGTCCGCGGCTGGATGAACGAGACGATGAAGCCGCTCGGCATCACCGCCTCGGCGAAGTCGCTCGGCCTGGCGTACATCGTCAACGCGGACGTCCCCGACTCGGTGTGGGGCGATTCGCTCCGGCTGCGGCAGATCGTGATCAACCTCGTCGGCAACGCGATCAAGTTCACGCAGGCCGGCGAGATCGCGATCCGGGTGAGCCTGGCCGAGGCCACGAAGGACAAGGCGCGGCTGGCGTTCGAGGTGCGCGATACCGGATTGGGGATCATCGCTTCGCAGCGCGAATCGATTTTCCAGCCGTTCACGCAGGGCGACGCGGCGCGCACGCGCGGCGCGGGCGGAACGGGACTCGGGCTCGCCATCGTGGCGCGGCTCGTCGAGGCGATGGGCGGCACGATCGATCTGGAGAGCGAGCCCGGAAAGGGGAGCGCGTTCCACTTCGTCATTCCGACCGAGACGGATCCGTTCGCCGCCGCCGTGAGGCAGCCGTGGGAGAGCGGGCTGGCAGGGAAATCGATGCTGATCGTCGATCCGCAGCCGCAGTCGCGCGCGTTTCTCGCCGAGATGCTGCGCTCGCGCGGCATCTTCGCGACCGCCTGCGAGTCGTATGACGAGGCGCCGAAGGGACGCTATGCGCTGACCATCGGCGTCGAGACTCGCGAGCCGCCGGAGCCGTTCGTTCTGATCTGTTCTCCGCTCGCGGCGCCGCACATCGAGCGGGTGCACGTGACGCGTCCGGTGTCGGAGCGCGAGCTGTTCGACGCCGTCGGAATCGCCGTCGGCCTCACCCGACCGCCGAAGCGGCTGCCGCCGCCGCTGCGCACGGAGCGGGGCTACCGGCTGCGCGTGCTCGTCGTCGACGACCATCCGGTGAATCAGGAGTTCGCGGCCGAGGCGTTGCGGCGGATGGGACACATCGTGGCGGTGGCCATGACCGCCGAAGAGTCGATGGCGCGCCTGGAGTCGGAACGATTCGACCTGATCCTGATGGACGTGCAACTCCCCGGAATCGACGGGCTCGAAGCGACGCGCCGGATTCGCGCGACGGACCGCGGCAAGCGGACGCGCATCATCGCGATGACGGCGTTTACGCGAAAGGAAGACCGCGACCGCTGCCTCGCCGCCGGCATGGACGCCGTCCTGACGAAGCCGATCGACATGATGGAGCTGTCGGCGGCGCTCCGCTCGATCGAGCCGGACACGCTGCTCGACATCGTTGACGGCAACGTGCGCCTGCTGGCGCGCGTCAGTGAGGCGTTCGCGCTCCAGACCCCGCCGCTCGTCGACGCCATGCGCGAGGCGATCCTCATCAAGAACCCGACGGGGCTGTTCGACGCCGCGCACAAACTGAAGGGTTCCGTCAGCCACTTCGGCACCGCCGCCACCGAGCTCGCGACGGAGATCGAAGAGGCGGCGCGGGAGGGCAACCTCGCGAAAGCCGCCGAGCTGATGCCGCGCCTCGACGAAGCGCTGGCGGATCTCGAGCGACGGCTCACCGCCGCGCGGTAGGGGGTTTTACCCTCGTGTGGCGCGGGCTTTCTAGCCCGCGCTCCGTTGCACGCGGGCGCAGGCTAGAAAGCCTGCGCCACACGAGGGCGGCGCTACGCCACGCCGTCTTCGACGTTCTTGAGGTGGTACGAGAGCGACTCGAGGTTGATGCGCAGATCGACGTTCCGCACTTTGACCCCGCTCGTGAGCCGCAACTGAATCGGCGCGAAGTTCAGCACCGCAACGACCCCCGCGCGCACCAGCCCGTCGTACACGCCCTGCGCCGCCTCGGGGTTCACGGCGATGATCGCGATCTCGACGCTGTTCTCGCGGACGACCTTTTCGGTGCGGCTCGCTTCGATCACCGGGACGCCGCTGCGCGAGGTGCGGCCGATCTTCTCGCCGTCGTTGTCGAGCAGCGCGACGATGTGGAACCCGTTGCTGTTGAAGCCGTGGTAGTCGGCCAGCGCCATGCCGAGGTTGCCGGCGCCGATGATGACGATGTTGCGCGTCCGGTCGATGCCGAGCTCGCGGACGAGCTCTTTCTTCAGCTTGCAGACGTCGTAGCCGACGCCGCGCGTCCCGAACTCACCGAAGCAGGCGAGGTCCTTCCGGATCTGCGCGGAGTTGAGGTGGAAGCGCTCCGCGAGCTCGTGCGACGACACGGTCTTCTCGCCGACCGACTCCAGGTACGTGAGCGACCGGAGGTAAACCGAGAGGCGCGCCGTCGTCAGTTCGGAGACGGCTTCTTTGTCCGGGGTCCTGGATGCCATTTCGTTGTTACTGCTGCAACAACGCCTTTGCCGCGGCGCCGGCCATGTCGAACAACGGAGTCGGGTAGATCCCGATCAGCAGAATGCCGATCATCGAGATCGCGAGCGCGCCCGCGGAGAAGACGTCGCCGATGGTCTCGACCGGCTCGCGCTCGGGTTCCTTCATGTAGAGGTAGTAGACGACGCGCAGGTAGTAATAGACCGAGATGATCGACGCGAGGATGCCGATCAGTGCGACCGTGGTGTGGCCGGAGTCGACCGCCGACTTGAAGACGTAGAACTTCGACATGAAGCCGCCGGTCGCCGGGAGGCCCGCCAGCGAGAACATGCAGATCGCCAGGGCGAGGCCGTAGAACGGGCGGCGGAAGCCGAGGCCCGCGATGTCGTCGAGGGTCTGCGGGTCGTTCTGATTCTTCGCGAGAAGCGAGATCACGCCGAACGCGCCGATGTTCATGAGCGCGTAGACGATCGTGTAGACCGCGACGGCGGCGACCGACTCGTCGCGCACCGTGAGCATCGCGATCATCATGTAGCCGACGTGCGCGATGCCGGAGTAGGCGAGCATCCGCTTCAGGTCTCGTTGCACGATGGCGACGGCGTTGCCGACCAGCATCGAGAGGATCGACAGCGCGGCGACCATCTTCATCCACTCGACGTGCGGCAGCATCGGCGACATCGCCCAGAAGATGCGCACGAGGGCGATGAGCGTGGCGGCCTTCGGCGCGACCGAGAGCCAGCCGGCGACCGGTGTCGGCGCGCCCTGGTAGACGTCGGGCGCCCAGGGGTGGAACGGCGCGAGCGCCAGTTTGAAGCCGAAGCCCGACATCATGAGGACGAACGCGATCGTCAGGATCGGCGTCGACGTTCCGGTCTCGAACCACTGCCCCATCTTGGTGATGTTGGTCGACTGCGTCGCACCGTAGAAGAGCGCGGTGCCGTAGAGGATGAAGCCGGTGGCGAAGGCGCCCATGAGGAAGTACTTGAGGCTCGCCTCGTTCGCGACGGCGAGGCGGCGGTGGTAGCCGCAGAGGACGAAGATGCAGAGCGAGAGGATCTCGAGGCCGAGGACGATGATGAGGAGGTCGAGCCCCTTCGCCATCATCATCATGCCGACCGCGCCCCACATCAGGAGCGCGTAGAACTCGCCCCCTTCGATGTGCTCGCGGTCGAGGTAGTCGCGCGCGAACAGCGTCGCCAGCATCGTGGCGAGGAAGAACGTGATGTCGAAGACGCGCGTGATCGCGGAAATCTCGTACGTGCCGCCGAAGAACGTCCCGCCCTTCACGAGGTTCTCCGCCCAGGCGGCGGCGGTGATCAGCACGATCGCAAGCGGCGCCAGCACCGCCTTCGCACGCGGCGCAAACGCATCGACGAGGATGAGGATCATCCCCGCGACCGAGAGGATCAGCTCGGGCAGGATGGCGTTGACCCAGCCGGGCTCGATGAGCGGATGGAGGGTCATCGCAGGCCTCCCTGCCCCTCTGTCATGCTGAGGCGCATAGACGCCGAAGCACCTCCTGCGCTCATGCGGAGGGGGTCCTTCGCCGCGCTGCGCCGGCTCAGGATGACAGCGTTTCCTGCTTCCATCGTCTTACCGCTCTTCTCCTGCTTCACGACGCTGATCAGCTCCTGCACGCTCGGCGACATGCGCTTCAGGAAGGTGTTCGGGTGCACGCCGATCCAGACCATCAGGACGATCAGCGGCACGAGGGCGGCGATCTCGTTCCAGGCGATCTCCGGAACGTGTTTGTTCTCTTCGTTCGTCATCGGACCGTAGAAGACTTTCTGTATGAGCCAGAGGAGGTAGATCGCGGCGAGGATGACGCCGGTCGCCGCGATCACCGCGGCCGTCGGATGCGTCTGGAACGTGCCGCTGAGGATGAGGAACTCGCCGATGAAGCCATTGAGCCCCGGCAGGCCGACGCTCGAGAGCATCGCGATGATGAACAGCGTCGCGTAGACCGGCATCGTCTCCGCGAGCCCGCCGTAGTCGGCAAGCAGGCGCGTGTGCCGCCGCTCGTAGATGACGCCGACGAGCAGGAACAACGCGCCGGTCGAGAGGCCGTGGTTGACCATCTGCAGGATCGAGCCTTCGATCGAGGTCTGATTCAGCGCGAAGATGCCGAGGACGCAGAAGCCGAGGTGCGAGACCGAGGAGTAGGCGACGAGCTTCTTCATGTCGGGCTGCACCCACGCCACGAGCGCGCCGTAGATGATCCCGATGACACTCAGGGCGATGAGCAGCCACGTCCACTTCGCGCTCGCCTCGGGGAAGAACGGCAGGACGAACCGCAGGAAACCGTACGTCCCCATCTTCAGCATGACGCCGGCGAGGATGATCGAGCCGCCGGTCGGCGCCTCGACGTGGGCATCCGGCAGCCACGTGTGCACCGGGAAGAGCGGCACCTTGATCGCGAACGCCAGCGCGAACGCGAAGAAGAGGAGCGTCTGGATGTGCGACGGCAGCGACACGCCGTACAGATCGGTGATCGTGAACGTGAGCAGCCCGGTCTGGTGATAGTTCTGGAACGCAAGATAGATGATCCCGAGGAGCATCAGCAGCGACCCGGCCATCGTGAAGATGAAGAACTTGATCGCCGCGTAGACGCGGTTCGCGCCGCCCCAGACGCCGATGATGAGATACATCGGGATCAGCGTCAGCTCGAAGAAGACGTAGAACAGGAGGAGGTCGGTCGCCGCGAAGACGCCGATCATCGCCGCCTCCATGACGAGGAACGCGATGACGTACTCCTTCGGATGTTTCTTGATCGCGTTCCACGACGAGAGGAAGACGACCGGCGTGAGGAGCGTCGTCAGGAGGATCAGCCACAGCGAGATGCCGTCGACGCCGAGGCCGTAGTGGATGCCCCACTGCGGGATCCAGTTGTGCTGCTCGACGAGCTGGAAGCCGGCAATGTCCGTGAAGCGCGGCAGGATGCCGAGCGAGAGGATGAACGTCGCGAGCGAGGCGGCGAAGCCGAAGATCTTGATCGCGCCGGCGGCGCGGCGCGGGAAGAAGACCAGCAGGACGGCGGCGGCGATCGGGAGCCAGAGGATCGTGCTCAGCAACATCACACCACCACCCAGATGAAGACGATCACGCCGAGGAAGAACATCAGCGCGTAATTGCGGACGTTGCCGGTCTGGAAGAAGCGGAGGAGATCGCCGGTGCCGGCGACGACCCAGCCGATGAGCGCCGCGGTGCCGTCGATGATCGCGTCGATCACCTTCCAGAAGAAGAGCGAGATCCGCTCCAGCGGACGGACGATGATCGCGTCGTAGATCTCATCGACATACCACTTGTTCTCGATCGCGCGTGCGACGGCGGGGGAGCGCTGCTCGAACGCCGCGTCGCTGGCGAGCTGCTTGTCTTTGTAGAGGGAGCGCGCGACGAGCCAGCCGATGATCGCGATCGCGGTGGAGATCAGCATGACCGTCCACTCGCTGGCCGCGGGGATCTCGATCTCCGGGAACTCCAGCCAGTGGCCGAGGAAGCCCGGCATGAAGTGGAAGACATTCGGCAGTCCAAGCAGGCCGCCGAAGATCGCGAGGATGGCGAGAATCCAGAGCGGTACCACCATGCTCGGCGGCGACTCGTGGAGGTGATGCTCCTGCTCGTGCGTTCCGCGGAACTCGCCGAAGAACGTCAGGTAGACGAGCCGGTACATGTAGAACGCGGTGCAGAACGCCGCGAGCGTGCCGAGGAGCCAGACGAGTTTGCCGACCGCGGGGAAGTACGGCGTCGCCCAGGCGCTGGCGAGGATCTCGTCCTTCGAGAAGAAACCGGCGGCGAGCGGCAGGCCGGCGATCGCGTAGGTCGCGATCGCGAACGTGCGGTAGGTCTGCGGGATCTTCGTTCGCAGGCCGCCCATCTTGCGCATGTCCTGCTCACCTCCCATGGCGTGGATCACGCTGCCGGAGCCGAGGAAGAGACACGCCTTGAAGAACGCGTGCGTCACGAGGTGGAAGATGCCGGCGCTGAACGCGCCGACGCCGACGCCGATGAACATGAACCCGAGCTGCGAGACGGTCGAGTAGGCGAGGACCTTCTTGATGTCCCACTGCCGCAGGGCGATCGTCGCGGCGAAGAGCGCCGTCGCGCCGCCGATGATCGCGACGACCATCATCGCGTTCGGGGCGTGCGTGTAGAGGACGTTGGTGCGGGCAATCATGTAGACGCCCGCGGTGACCATCGTGGCGGCGTGGATGAGGGCGGAGACCGGCGTCGGGCCGGCCATCGCGTCCGGCAGCCAGACGTAGAGCGGAATCTGCGCGCTCTTTCCGCAGGCTCCCAGCAGGAGCAGCAGGCAGATCGCGGTGGTGAGCCAGCTCGAGATCCCGCCGCCCGCCGCCACCTGCGCCACGCGCGCGAAGTCGACGGTGCCGAAGTAGGCGAACATCAGGAACATCGCAACGAGGAAGCCGAAGTCGCCGATGCGGTTGACGACGAACGCCTTCTTGCCGGCGGCCGGCGCGTAGTCGGTCTTGTAGTAGAAGCCGATGAGGAGGTAAGAGCAGAGGCCGACGCCTTCCCATCCGACGAACATCAGCAGATAGCTGCTGCCGAGGATGAGGATCAGCATCTCGGAGAGGAAGAGGTTCAGGTAGGCGAAGTAGCGCCAGTAGCCGTCGTCGTCGTGCATGTAGCCGACGGAGTAGAGATGGATCAGGAAGCCGACCCACGTGACGACGAGCAGCATGACGATCGTGAGGGGATCGAGCTGGAACGCGACGTCGGCGCCGACGTTCCCCGACTGGAACCAGTTGAAGACGACGTTGACGAAGCGCTCGTGGTGCGGGTAGGCGTGGATGTACTGGAAGATCGCGGTCGTGCCGAGGAGCGCCGCGCCGAGCGAGCCGGCGAGCGCCACGACCGATACGAATGACTTCCCGGCGCGTTTGCCGAACAGTCCGTTCAGCAGAAAGCCGATGAACGGCGCGGCGGGTATGAGCCAAAGATGATTGAGCATTCTCCTCACGTCCCGCGACGTGAGGAGTGCCTCACGCCGCGATTACCTCGATTCGTCTTTCGCGCGGTCCTGATAATCCTCGGAGGAAGCGGGATCGAGCTCCCACCGATGTTTATCGCGACTCCGTTCCTTTTCCCCTGCCTTCAACTCCTCATCGTCGGCGTAGGTGACTCCCATCGCCTGACCGATCTCTTCGACCACGTTGTTCTCCGGCGACGGCATGCTCGAGACCGCCGACCCATCGCCGGTGAACTGCGCCTGCTCGAAGTCCGCGTCGAGATCGCCGCCCGTCAGGCCAGGATCGGCCAGCGGATCATTTTTCAGACGTTCCGCGAGCTTGCGCGACCCTGCCGAGACGTCCGGAATCGGCGGCTCGATGCGGTCATCGATACCGTCGCGATCGCGGTCCTGCCTCTCGTCTTCTCTCCAGTCAATGAGCTTGTCGGTCTTGTCCATCGTTGTTCTCC
>DASYSN010000298.1:0-5944 GCA_036003305.1 Thermoanaerobaculia bacterium | reverse complement strand
GGGAAGCCTTTCGAGCAGGAGTCTTTGTTTCGCTCGTGGCAGTAGATGCAGTAGTGGGACTCGTCGGCGATCTGCCGCGGCGTCATGCGAGGGTCGGTGAGATGGAACGCGTCGCGGCGGCGGAACTCTTCGTGCGGGCCGCCGAACCGGATCTCATCTTCCGGCTCGGTGGCCACGAGTTTGTCGAAGACGAGCGGCTTCGGGAGGCGGAACGACGTCCAGCCGCGGAACGCGCCGCGTTTCCACTCGTTCGCCGCCCACTGCGCGAGCGCGTCGAGTTGTTCTTTGTCGTTGGCGTCGAGGAGGGCGTTGGCGATTCTCGCCAGCGAGAGCTCGGGGTCTGTTGGGTCGAGATCAGGGCCGGGAACGAGGGCCTCCGCCGCTCCGGTGACTTTGGCGACGCGGCGTTGGACGAACTCCTTCTTGAACCGGGCGACCTCGGCGTCGCGTGCGGCGCGCTCGCGAATCGCGCTGTCGTCGGTGTCGAACAGGCGGACGAGAAACGCGCCGAGGTGGCGGGCTTTGTCGATGAGATCGGAAGCATTGCCGCCGCGCTCGGCGAGAAAGCGGTCGAACTCCGCGGATAAATCGCGGAGGCGGTCGTAGTCGTGAAGGTCGCTCCAGGTAAAGCCGGGGATTCCAAGATTCATCGTTTGCGAATGTATATGGTTTTCTCGATCGACGCGTGGACGACTCCGTCGCCATCGACGAGGTCGACTTTGTAGACGCGATCGGTCGGCTCGCCGTTCGCCGTGAGCTGGCGGATCGTCTCCAGCTCGGCGTCATCGATCGTGAACGTTGCCGTGAGTTTCGTTCGTCCCGGTTTTCGGAAGCGGATGGCGGCGGCCTTGTCCCACACGACGTAATCGTTGCCGAGGATCAGCATCAGCTGAATCATGTACATCGGATCGGTCGCGGCGTAGAGGCTCCCACCGAAGATCGTGCCGACGTAGTTCCGTGTTCGCCAGGAGAGCGGCAGTTCCACGCGGACCTCGCGGTAATCGCTCGCGATGTATGTGACGCGCGCCCCGGTGCCGCGCCACGCCGGAAAAAGAGCGAACTTCCATCGCATCCATCGCGACTGCCACGACTCAGGCACGCGTCTCCTCCCGCCGCGGGAATGCCATCCAGACGATCGCCGCGACCAGCACGATCGCGAGGATGAGGACGTTGATGTGGAGGTCGGGACGGTGCTGCGCCATCGAGTCGATCCCGTTCAGCAGGATCGCCATGAAGATCGCGAACGGCCACGCGAGGACGTTGCCGTCGAGCACGTAACGCGCGATGACCCACGTGAGGACCGCCAGCGCCGCGGCGCGGACGAGCATCAGCGGCGTCTGCGCGAATGTCGCATCGGGACGCATCGCCGCGCAGAAGATGACAACGATCGTGATGACGTCGCGCAGCCACGGCACCTTGCGGAACGACGACACGCCATACGCGAACGCCGCGATGACACCCGAGGCGACGACGGCATCGAAGCACGCCTCGGTGAAGGTGAGGATCGCCGGGAACCGAACCGCGACCGCGCTCGGGATCTCGAGCGAGACGTTCAACGCGCCCGGGAACTGCGCTTCGATGAGGCGGAGGAGCGCGCGGACGGCGGCAAACGAGGCGAGCGCGGTGACCGCCGCGACGACCGCCTGCCGGCCGAAGCGCGCACGCGCCTGCCGCGAAAGCGCGTCGAGCGCGTACGGGATCGCGGCGTCGATGGCGACGACGGCGAGGAAGAGACCGCCGAGGCGCAGGCCGACGTCGCGGAGGATGTCGACGATGTAGCTGGTGAGGAAGGTGTCCCACTTGACCGACGTCGAATAGCCGAACAGCGCCGCCTCGTGGTCGGCCGCGACGCTGAGCAGCGGCACGATCGCCAGCGCCAGCGTCCATCGCAGCGCGCGCATCCAGTTCGGGCGGCGGCGGATCGCCGCGGCGACGACGCCGGTGACGATCAGCGACAGCAGCGCGATCCCGCCGATGATGCGAAGAATGCTGATGGCGGTCGAGCGCAGCGTCTGCTGCATCGCGTCGCGGTAGACGCTCTGCGGGACGTGCACGCTGGTCGTGAACTGCGTCACCTCGGCGCCGGCGACGCGTACCGTCTCGCGGCGATAGGCATCGGCGACGAGCGGCTTTTTCTCCTCGAAGTGAAAGAGCCAGTCGCGGCGGTTCGGCTGCTGGAACGAGAGCGCTTCCTTCAAGTCGAATGCGTTGTCGAACGCGTTGACGTCGACGCCGTGCACCGCGAATGACGCGCGCGCGATGGCGAGCGCCTGCGCCTGATCGAGCGACGCGCCGGGAAGCTTCTCGTCCTGGTATTTGTGGAATCCGATCGCGCGCGAGGTCCGCGGGTCGACCTCGACGAAGTACTCCTCCTTCTTCATCGGCGTGAAGAAGCGGACGGTCCACGTCGCGGCCGGCACGCGCGACTTGAAGATCTCCGCGAGCGCCTTCGTCGTGAGCCCGCGCGAGAGCATGTACTCGGCGGCGGTGGAGTCGAAGCCGCCGGGAGAGCCGCCGTCTTCGCGCCGCGAGTCGGGATCCCAGTTGCGGAAGCCTTCGAGCGTCGTCGCGATGACACGCTGATACGACGCGTTCGGCTCGACGCGCTTCAGGTGCGCGATCGCGATCTGCTTCGCCTGCTCTTTCGTGATGCGGTAGTCGATCGCGTCGTCGAGCGGCCAGGGACCGATCGCCGACAGGACGGCCGCGGCGATGACAGCGATGACGCAGGCGATGATGAGAGGGCGGCGAACGGGGATTGCGGGTGGGAGCTCGGCGCGGGGGCGCGCCGGCAGGATTGCCGGCGCCACACTGACGGGGAGGGTGGCGTTGGTAAGGTCGTCGTCGGGGATGAAGCCGCCGCGTTTGAGGTAAAGCACGATCGCGACGAGCATCGGCACGACGAAGACGAACGATGCCGCGGCGCCGGAGACGATGTAGTAGGTGTTGTTCGATCGGAACAGCAGCAGCGCTGTGTAGAACGCGTCGACGGTGAAGTGCCAGATCAGCAGCGGCAACAGTCCGAAGCGGAAGAAGAGGAAGCCGAGGGCGACGCCGGCGATGCCGACTTCGACGCCGCGGATGTAGAACGGCTGGTTCGGATAGGTCGCGTGGCCGAAGCCCCATATGAATCCCGCGACGACGATCGCGGCGATGCGCGACCGCAGGATCCGCTCGAAGAACGGCAGCGAGAACGCGCGCGACATGAACTCTTCGGAGAGCGCCGGGAAGAAGCCGGCGAAGAGCACCGCCACCCACGGCAGCGCGCTGTTGAGCATCTCGTCGTACGGCACTTCCATCGGCGACCACGCGCCGAACTTCGACGCGACGATGTAGAAGACGACCTGATACGCGAGGAAGAACGCGACGAGCGTGTAGCCGAGGATGAAGGAGCGGAAGACGCGCTTCGAGCTGAGCGCGCGAAGGCTCCAGACGCGCGGAATCGCGATCTGCTGCGGCGAGCGTTCCCGGAACAGCACCTCGCCCGCGCCGGCGAGGACCATCAGCAGCATCGCGGTGCCGAACGCCTGCAACACGGCCGACACTGCGAACTGCGCCACGAACGCGGCGAACGACATGGTGGTGTCGTAGCCCGCCAGCGCGCTCGGATAGCTGTTCAACGCGACGCCGGTGACGAGGATGACGCTGGCGATCGCGATGCCGAGGAGGAAGCGGAGGTGGAGATCGCGCCGCCGAAGCCGGGCGATGAAGACGACCAGCGCGGCGATCATCGTGATCAGGAGGAAAACCGTGTCGATCTGTCCCGCGAGCAGGTTCTTCGATCGCAGCTCGCGGTAGGAACGCTGCCAGTCGTCCGGCACACGAATGTGCTGCGAGAAGCTGCCGATCACGTTGCCGTCGACGGTGACGATCGTGCGGTACGGCGCGCCGGCAGGACGCACCGATTTCGAGTCCCACGTGAAGATCCGCTGAATGCGGTGCGGGAGGTTGCGCTCGCTCTGCGCGACCAACGTGAGGCTGTCGAGCTTCACGCCGTTGCGCGTGAGGAACGACTCGGCCAGCGCCCGCGCGGTCGCAACGTCCGGCGTCGGGATTGCGCGATCCTCGGGGATGTGGTGGCTGAACGCGATCACCTCGCCGGTCGGCGCGACGTCGACGCTCAGCTCCTCTTCCTGCAGCGGTTTGAACCACCGCTGGTGCCACGACCAGAGGCGCACGTCGTTGCGCATGACGCTCTGCGCGCGATCGAGGCCGAGGGTCCGCTCGAGAAAAATCTTCGCGCCGTCGTCCGTCTCGAAGCTCGCGGTGTTGCGCAGGCCGGCGACCGGCACGTGCTCGCTCTGCAAAACGCGCTCGGCGATGGCGCGCGAGGCATCGCGATCGACCTTGAAGTCGATCGACGCTTCGGGGAACGCGCGCGAGAAGTTCGTCAGCGCGATCTCGAGCGAGATCGCGAAGAGGACGACGCAGACGGCGATGAAGACCCAGTCCCGGCGGTTGAGCCGATCCATGAAGGGCGAAGTCTAGAACGTGACGTCGATCAATAACGCGCGATGTTCGGGGACGACCGTGACGTGATTGTGAACGATCGACTTCGCCATTGCGTGCCCGACCAGCGCTCCCGCCATGACGTCGCTCGGAAAATGCGCCCGGTCGTAGACGCGCGCGAAAGCGATGCTCGTCGCGAGCGTGTAGGCGATCGCGGGAACGGCCGGGTGATCGCCATACCGGTCGGCGATCGCGGTCGCGATGGCAAACGCACTCGTCGAATGGCCGGAAGGAAAGGACTGATAGAGGTCCTTGTCGAACGGGTGTAACGAGTGCCTCCCGAGGTCTGCGATCGGCCTGGCGCGGCCGACGGCGGTCTTGATCGCAGGCGTGACGATGCCGGCGGCGAAGACCGATGACTCCAGCGCGTCGACACCGGTGTCGAGCAGCCGCTGGTCATGGCCGAAGTACCCACCGGCGATCGTGAGGATCACCAGATCCTGACCGTATCCGCCGCCGAGGTGCGTGACGGCGTGGAGATAGCGGTCGGCGAAGCGGCTGTGATTCTTCGCGAAGGCGTTCGAGATCTCCTGATCGACCGGGTACATCGCCACGACGAGCGCAACCCCCTCGCCGAAGCGCAGCCACTCGTGGCCGCGCCATCGGGTGACCGGCGCGGGGAAGGTGTCCTTTGCGTCGCACCAGATCTCTTTCGCCCGCGCCCTCATGGTGGTCACGGGCGCTCCTCCGACCTCGGCGGCGCAGACACCAGCCGGCGGTTCGGCTGCCGCCGCCGCTCCGCAGATCAGGAGCGACAGAACCGCTACCGCAATCCGGTGAGAATGAAATCGGCGATCTGATCGGCCGTATCGGCGAGGGAGTAATCCTTCTCGGACAAGATCCATGACGTCACCATCTCGTCGAGAATGCCGAACACCGATTTCGCAACCATTTGCGGATGGAGGCTCCCCCGAAACACTCCCTCGGCCTGTCCATGCTCGACGATCTTTCTGATCATGTTCAGGTAATCCTTCACTTCCTGCTGGGAGAGAAGGCTCATGAACTTGAGGCTGTGCCGCAGCTCGACCTGCGAGACCACTGCCAGATTACGGTCGCGGCCGAGGGCGTCGAGATGGTGGCGGATGGCGACGCGGATGCGGTCCTCGGGGCGGCGGACGTTGACGAGGTCGCGTTCGAGCGACGCCAGGTAGTTGCGCGTGTGCTCGCGGAAGATCGTGGCGAGCAGGTCCTCTTTGCCGTCGAAGTAAAGGTAGATCGTGCCGTCCGCGACGCCGGCCGCCTTCGCGATCTCGGACACTTTGGCGTTGAAGTAGCCGTTCTTCGCGAATACGTCGATGGCGGCGCGAAGGATGCGCTCGCGTTTGGATGTCCCCTGGAAAGTCGTCGGTGCGTTGACGGTGGCTGTGGCTGCGCGTCGGCTCATCAGCCATGAATGAATGCTCATTCAGTGCCGGGATGTCAAGTGGTTTCGTAT
>DASYSN010000297.1:0-2312 GCA_036003305.1 Thermoanaerobaculia bacterium | reverse complement strand
GCCTCCATTGTTCGCGTCACGGCCGAGCCATTCCACCGGCGGGTGGGAATCTTCGTCCTCGGTGGTCTGCGCACCGAAGAGCTGCGCAGATGAAGTCTCATCCGCCTTCGGCACCTTCTCCCCTCTCACGAGGGGAGAAGGACGCTCGATTGGTAGCGTCGCGAGATTTGCTCAATCGAGTACCCTTCGCCCCGGCGATAGCGGGGGAGAAGGTGCCGAAGGCGGATGAGGGGGCGGGTGCTTACGACGACGAGAGCTCAAGTTCGCAACATGTGAGGAGCGAAGCGACGAACAGGCACGGCCGGTTCGTGGACCAGCAGCCACTCGATGGCGCGATCGTGGCCCGTCCTCGCGCGCTCACCCGATCAGCTCCGCGAGCGCAAGCGCGAGGCCGGTCACGACAAACGTCAGCAGCGCGGCGGTCTCGGCGATGTGCGGCGCGTGGTCGTGTTTCCGATCGAGCATCTCGGTCGAGAAGATCGCGAGCGGGAGGCCGAAGAAGACGGCGGTGAGGCGGAACGGTCCGGCGTAGATGCCCCAGACAATCGGCAGAGCGAAAGCGATCGTGAACGCTACGAGAAAGAGAGTCGCTTTGGCCATTTTCCTGTTCCGCGTCGGCATCAACCTGTGCCGAATCGTTGCTTTGAGCGGCGGCGGTGGTCATGTGAGGGCGTGATGGCTCCTACAATGTCGCGCATGACACGAATCGGTTCGATTCTCGGCCTGGCCACGCTGCTGACATCGACGCACTTGATCGCGGAGAAGCACTGGATCCCCGCCGACCCGAAGGTCGAATGCGCGTCAGCGGCGAACAAGGACGTTTGCGCTGAGCTCCTGGCCATCCGCGACCGGGACCAGATCGCACGCTACGACGCGCTGAATCACCCGGGCGACAAGACCTTCGAAGAGACGATCAAGAAGGTCGACCGGGAAAATCTCGTCCGCGTGGAAGCGATCATTGCCGCGAACGGCTGGCCGGGCGCTTCTCTGGCCGGAAGGAAGGCGGGCGGCGGCGCATGGACGGTCATCCAGCATGCGGATCTTCCGACACAGAAGAAGTACCTGCCCCTGATGACGAAAGCGGCCGACGCGGGGGAACTGAGCTGGGCGCTCGTCGCGACCACGATCGACAGAATCGAAGTGCGCGAGGGGAAGCCGCAGACCTATGGAACGCAATTCCGAGAGGTCAACGGCGAGTGGGTGTCGGAGCCGATCGAAGACGAGGCGCACGTCGACGACCGCCGCAAGAAAGTCGGACTCGGACCGCTCGCCGAATACACGGCGCAGCTCAAGCAGCTCCACCCGCCGCCGCCGAAACCGAAAGAGTAGCCCGGCGTTGGCGTCCTCTGTCTCCATCGAAAGCGTCACGGTGACGACGCCGCGCGGGGATGCGATCGTGCGCGATCTCGTGCTGCGCATCGACGCAGGCGAGTCGGTCGCGCTGATCGGCCGCAGCGGCGCCGGCAAGACGACGATCCTGCGGCTGCTCAATGGACTGACGATGCCGTCCTCGGGGCGCGTGATGATCGACGACACGGAGCTGCGCGGCGACGACCTCCCGCGCCGCCGGCGCAACATCGGAACGATTCTCCAGGCGCCGGCGCTCTTCCCGCATCGCAGCGTCTACGACAACGTCGCCACCGTCCCGCGCCTCCTCGGCTGGCGGGAGGAACGAACGCGCGACACGGCGGATTCGATGCTGGCGCGGCTCGGCATTCCGCTCGACCGCTTCGGCGCGCGCTTCCCGCGGTCGCTCTCGGGCGGCGAGCAGCAGCGCGTTGCGATCGCGCGGGCGATGATCGCGCATCCCGCGCTGCTCCTCTGCGACGAGCCGTTCAGCGCGCTCGATCCGCTGGTGCGCCACGACCTGCAGGAGGAGTTCGTCACGCTGCGCACCGGCGTCACGATGCTGTTCGTCACGCACGATCTGGCCGAGGCGCTGCGGGTGGCGCGGAGAATTGTACTGATCGACGGGGGCGAAATCGTGTGCGACACGACGCGGGAAGAGTTCGTCCGATCGACGCTGCCGCTCGTCCGGCAGTTCATCGAGGCGTCGCGGCTGCCGGAGGTGTGATGCTCGAAGAAATCGCGCGCGCAACCGGAGAGCACATCGTCATCGTCGCGGCCGCGATGATCGTCGCGACCGCGGCCGGGATTCCGCTCGGGATTCTCTGCGTGCGCCGCATCCGGCTCGGAAAAGTGACGCTGCGGATCATCGACATCATCCAGACGATCCCGTCGCTGGCGCTCTTCGGGTTTCTCATCCCGGTGCCGTTCATCGGCGGAATCGGGATTCGGACCGCGATCGTGGC
>DASYSN010000296.1:0-21249 GCA_036003305.1 Thermoanaerobaculia bacterium | reverse complement strand
GCGCGCGGCGTGTTCCGCAGCACGGACGGTGGACGAACATGGCAGCGAGTGTTGGATGCCGGACCAAAATCGGGCGCGACGGGGATCGCCTGGGCTTACGACAATCCGCGCGTGATGTTTGCGACCGTCGCGGAAACCTACCGCGCACCGGGGGCTATGGGTTCAGGGCGGCGTCCAGGACCAATGAGCCTTTATCAATCCCACGATGAAGGCAAAACGTGGTCGCGCGCCGACGGCCGCAACCAGCCAGCCGTCATCGGAGCCATTGCCGTCGCCGCCCATACGCATTCGCAGCGCGTGTACATGCTGACTCGCGCCGGTTTGTACCGGTCCGATGATGGCGGCTCGAGTTGGTCGCTGGGAACGAAGACGATCTACACGTCGAGCAAACAGGTGCTGGTGGATCCGGCTAACCCCGACGTCGTCTACACGATGGGGACGGCCGCGTACCGCTCCACTGACGGCGGCCACACGCTGGTCGCATTCAAAGGCGCGCCCGGCGGCGATGATCCGAACCAATGGTGGATCGATCCGAGCAACCCCGACCACATCATTTACGGCGGCGATCAGGGAGCCTCGATCAGCCTCGATGGAGGGCGCAGTTGGAGCCGCTGGTACAACCAGGCGACCGCCGAGGTCTACAAGGTCAGCACCGACAATCGATACCCGTACTGGATTTACGCCAGCAAGCAGGACAGCGGCGCCATCGCCGTCGCGAGCCGCGGACCGTTTGGCGAGGTCAATGGTTTCTTCGATTGGTTCCAGCTACCCGGATGGGAGACGGGGTTTGTGACGCCCGATCCTTCCGATCCCAGTTTGATTTTCATGAACAGCGACATGGGCTACCTGTCGCGCGTCGACCGGAGGACGTGGCAGGCTCAGATCATCGACCCCGGCATGGGCAGTATCACCAACACCAGCGACACCGCTTTCCGGCGCGCAATCTCCGCCCCGATTGTTTTCTCGCCGCAGAATGGACGGGACCTCTATTTCGGTACGCAGAATGTCTGGGAGAGCCAGGATGGCGGGGCGGGTTGGCGGAAAATCAGTCCGGACCTCACGGCGCATCCCGGCAAAGCGCCGGAACCACCGCCGGAAGGCGTGCACCACGGCGATGCGCTGACTTCGTTGTCGCCTTCCGACGTTCAAGCGGGAGTCGTTTGGACCGGCAGCAACAACGGCGTCGTCTATCTGACCAAAGACGGTGGAGGGCACTGGCAGGATGTGACGCCGCCTGGCTCGACTCCATACAGCGACGTCAATATTCAGGCGTCGCATTTCAATCCGGCTGAAGCTTATGCCTCAGTGAACAGCAGCCCCGCCGGCGATTCCGCACCGCATATTTACCGCACGCGCGATTACGGAGAATCGTGGCAGAACATCACCGCCGGCCTGCCAACCGATGAGCCGACCGGGAGTTTCGTGCAAGTGGTGCGCGAGGATCCCCTGAAGGACGGTTTATTGTTCGCGGGGACGGAAACATCCGTCTATGTTTCCTTCGATGGCGGCGATCACTGGCAATCGCTGCGGCTCAATCTGCCGACCACCTCTTACCGCGATCTGACGATTCACGAGCACGACCTCATTGCTGGTACTTACGGGCGTGCGATATGGGTCCTTGATGACATCACGCCGCTCGAGCAAATCGGCGCCGAGGTCGGCGATGGATCCGCGCACCTGTTCCGTCCCGAGGCCGCCACTCGCTTGCGGTTTGACGTGAATCAGGACACGCCGTTCCCGCCGGAGGTTCCGCATGGACCGAATCCGCCGGACGGCGCGGTCATCGACTATTACCTCCCCCACCCTGCAAAGACAGTGGAGTTGCAGGTTCTTGATTCCGACGGAAAGTTGGTACGCAGCTACTCGAACGCTCCGATTCCGCCGCTGGATCAGCCGTTGCCGCCGGTACAAAGCATGTGGCTGCGGCCGCGGTTACCGTTGCCGGCAACCGCGGGAGCGCATCGCGTGACATGGGATCTGCGCTATCCGACGCCGCCCGCGATACGGTTCAGTTACGGCGAAACCATGGGAGCGGTGCCGGGGGACACGCCCTTTACGCCGGAGGGGCCGCTCGCGGTCCCCGGAAACTACACGATCAAGCTGATCGTCGACGGAGCCACCTACGCGCAGCAGCTGGCTGTGAAGGAGGATCCGCGCGTTGGCGACTCACCTGAAGTCATGGACGGAATGCAGAAGCAACTCGCGCTTGCACAGAACATCGTCGCGGTCCTGGCGGCAAGCAAGGCAGCATACGAGCAGGGCAAGGCGCTGGAGGCAAAGCTGGGATCGGCGAAAGCGTTACAGGAAAGCGTTGCGAAACTGACCGGCACCTTCGACGAAGCTGCCATCGGCCTCTCCGGCAGCAATTATGCCGTGCCGCCGGTCAAGGGGACGGTCACGTTCGCCAGGACGAACGGACAAGCCTCCGCGTTGCTGCACTTCGTTGACTATCTCAGCGACCGCGCGCCGGTGCCGTCGCAATACGCCACCTATCAGCAGTTGTGCACGGACTTCAACGCCACCGCAACGGCGTGGCAAGCGCTGATGCCTGAAGTCGCTCACTTGGATGTGAACCTTATGCCGCCACCCATTACACCGCTCACGTGCAAGTAACGCCTAACGTCCGTCATCCTGAGCCGCGTAGACGGCGAAGGATCTCAAAATTGCAGGCATTTCCGCATGTGGAGATCCTTCGCCGCGCTACGCCGGCTCAGGATGACGGAGTTGTTCAGAGGTTTCCTACGGGTTGGAGCCGTAGGCGTCGAGGTATCGCGTCAGCTCGGCGATGACGACGGCGACAATCTGTAGGTTCCGTTTGCCGACGTGGCCGGTGTTCGTCCACCGCAGTTCCTTCGGCTTCCTCGCCTGCGCGAAGAACCTTCGCACGGCCTCGGCCGGAAAGTGCGTGTCGTCGCGCGCGGCGATCATCAGCAGGCGCCGCGGCGAGATGCGGGCGACGTAGCGGGCGGGATCGAATGTGTCGATCGGGATGAGGGCGAGGCGGACGGCGAGCGGGCGGATCCGCGCGGGAACGTGCGGCATTGCGGCGGCGAGCGTCGACGGGAGGTCCGCGCCTCCGTGAATGAGGATGACGAGCGGCACGCGGGAGTCGATCGCGCCGTGGATCGTGGCGAAGATCGAGCCGAGGCTGGCGCCGAGGAGGAGGATGCGGCGCGGGTCGAGGTGCTCGTCGCGTTCGAGGACGTCGACCGTCGCCATGCCGCCGGCAATCGTGCGGTACGCGGCCCGGCGGATGTCGTACGGCGCGCGGAGCTTGCCGAGTAGCGTGTGCGGAGGGCGCCACGGATACTGCACTGCCGCGATGATCAGATCATCGCGCTGCGGGATGAGCTGCAGCACCGCCTCGCCGGTGTCGGCGCCGGCGTACGTGATCACGACGTGGTACCGCGGCGACAACGCAAGCGGGCGGCGGAGCCAGACGGTTGTGAGCAGCTCGCCGCGATCGTTGCGGAGCGCGAGCAAACGAACCGACGAGCGGCTACTCCTCAATTCCGCACGAACCGATCGGCCGCGAAGCCTCAGCACCTCGGGCGTCGCATCGCGCGGAAGTAGTAGCGCGAAGCCGGCAAGGATGGCGACGAGGAGTGCGACGCAGAGAAGAAAGCCGCGCAGAGCGCGCATTTTCAGGCACGCAGCATAGCGGCGCAGGGCGGGGCGGTATTTGTATTGAGCGGCTCCCCCTCATCCGCCTTCGGCACCTTCTCCCCCGTCACCGGGGGAGAAGGGCGCTCGAGAGATCGATCTCGCGAGCAACATCAATCGAGTGCCCTTCGCCCCACGAAGTGGGGAGAAGGTGCCGAAGGCGGATGAGGGGCGCGCGGCTCCCGCCCTGCGATCCAGCGGACGGGCTGAAGCCCGTCCTACGTCTTTAGCCGATGTTGCGGTTGATGAAGGTCTCGAGCTGGCCTTTCGGCATGGCGCCGACGGCGCGGTCGACGAGTTTGCCGTCTTTGAACATGAGGAGGGTCGGGATGGAGGTGACACCGAATTTCTGCGGGACGGTCGGGTTGTCGTCGACGTTCATCTTCGCGATGATCGCTTTCCCTTCGTAGTTCGGCGCGAGCTCCTCGACGATCGGGCCGATGAGGCGGCACGGACCGCACCATGGCGCCCAGAAGTCGATGAAGACCGGCTTCCCGGCGTTGATCGTCGACTCGAAGTCGGCATCGGTGAGCTGCTTGATATGAGCGGAATCTGCCATGGTTCTCCTCTTCTCCTAACGGGCTCTTGAATGAGGCGCTGCGGGCGGAAATTCCGCGCCCGATAGGTATAACCAAAGCGCATTCCAACCCCTGTGCACGGCGTCACACCTCCAGTTTGTCGTGCGGCCTCGCTACGACGGCGTAGAGGGCGGGCATGAGGAAGACGCTGATCAGGAGGCGCGAGAAGAGGCCGCCGACGATGACGAGGGCAAACGGCCTCTGCGTGTCGGAGCCGATGCCGTGGGAGAGAGCGGCGGGCAGGAGGCCGAGGGCGGCGACGAGGGCGGTCATCATGATGGGGCGGAGGCGGAGGATGGCCGCTTCGCGCGTAGCGTCGGTGATGGTCCGGCCGTCGCGCCTCAGCTCGTTCGCGTAGGAGATGTAGATGACGGCCGTCTGCACGGAGACGCCGAACAACGCGATGAAACCGATCCCGGACGAAACGGAAAACGGCGTGCCGGAGAGTTTCAGGGCGATGAGGCCGCCGACCGGCGACGAGAGGATCACGGCGATCACGGTGATCAGCGGGAACTTCATGTTCGAGTAGAGCATGAAGAGGAGCAGGAAGATGAGGAACAGCGTCAGCGGAACGATGATCTGCAACTGCTTGCGCGACGCGGTGTAGTTCTCGTACTCCCCTCCCCACACCATGCGGTAGCCGGTCGGAACGGTGACCGCCTTTTCCACCGCTTCCTGGGCGTCGCGGACGGCGCTGGCGAGGTCGCGGTTCTTGATGGAGTACTGCACGCCGATGTAGCGCTCGTTGTTCTCGCGGTAGATGAACGACGCGCCGCTGGTCTCGTCGATGTCGGCGAGCTCTTTGAGCGGGATCTGCTGGCCGCCCGGCGTCGCGACGAGGATGTTCGCGATCTGCTCGGGCGTCTGCCGGTACTGCGGCTGGAGCCGCACGACGAGGTCGAAGAGCCGCTCGCCCTGCACGACCTGCGTCGCCGCGGTGCCGCCGACCGCCGCTTCGATCAGGCTGTTGATGTCGGAGACGTTGAGACCGTAGCGCGCGATCTTCTCGCGGTTCGGCGTCACGGTGAGGCTCGGCTGCCCGAGCTCGCGTACGACCGAGATCTCGTCGATGCCGCGCACTTTCCCGAGGACGGTTTTGATGGCGTTCGCCTTGTTTTCGAGGACGGTCAGGTCCGGCCCGAACACTTTCACGGCGAGAGAGCTCTTCAGCCCGGTCTCCGCCTCGTCCACCGCATCCTCGGCCGGCTGGGTGTAGTTGAACGTGATGCCGGGGAACGCTTTCAGCTTCTCCGCGATGGCGTCGATCAACTTTTCTTTCGACCGGATCGGCCCCGTCCATTTGTCGTACGGTTTCAGTCCGACGAAGAATTCGTTGTTGAAGAAGCCGGTCGGGTCGGTGCCGTCGTCGGGCCGTCCCAACTCGTTCGTCACGACGGTCACCTGCGGGAACGAGCGGAGGATGGCGCGGATCTTCGGCGACAGCGCGGACGCCGCTTCGAACGAGATGGTGGACGGCATGGTGGCGCGCACCCACAGGGAGCCTTCGTCGAGGTGCGGCATGAACTCGGCGCCGATCGACGGGACCAGCAGCAACGACGCGGCGAAGATCGCGACCGAGAGGAAGGTGACGAGCCACGGCCGCGCCAGGGAGAAGTCGAGGCCGACGGTGTACGCGTCGCGGATCTTGTCGAAGATAAAGTTGCGGTGTTCGCGGACGCCGCGCCGCAGCGCCCACGCGGCGAGAACCGGCACGAGCGTCAGCGCGATGAGCAGCGCGCCGGCGAGCGCGAAGATGGTCGTATCCGCCATCGGCGCGAACAGCTCGCCCGAGGGACCGGTGAGCGCGTAGATCGGAATGAAGCCGGCGACGATGACCGCGACGGCGTAGAAGATCGGGCGGTCGACCTCGGCCGCCGCCGCGATGATGACGCGCGGCACCGGCTGCGGATTCTCGCTCTCCCCGTTCAGCGCCAGTCGCCGGAAGATGTTCTCCATCATCACGACGGCGCCATCGACAAGGATGCCGAAGTCGATCGCTCCTATCGAGAGGAGGTTCGCCGGCACGTGTTTCAAGTCGAGACAGATGAAGGCGAACAGCAGCGACAGCGGAATGGTGACGGCGACGATGAGTCCTGACCGGATGTCGTAGAGGAAAAAGATCAGGATGACGATGACGAGCAGCATGCCGCGCAGGAGGTTGTCCTCGACAGTGCGCGTCGTCAGCGCGATGAGGTCGCGCCGGTCGTAGAACGGGCGGACTTTGACGTCCGGCGGCAGGACGGACTTGTTCAGTTCCTGCGTCTTCTGCTCGATCCTATTGAGGACGATCTGCGCCTGCTCGCCTTTGCGCATCAGGATCACGCCCTCGACCGCTTCGTCGCGGTCGTTGAAACCGAACTGGCCGAGGCGCGGCGCGGCGCCGATGACGACTTGGCCGACATCTTTCACCAGCACCGGCGTGCCGTTGTGCACGGCGAGGACGACATTGCCAACGTCTTCGGTCGTCTGGATGCGCCCGAGGCCGCGGACGTAATAGAACTGGCCGCCCTGCGAGTAGAAGCCGCCGCCCGCGTTGCCGTTGCTGTTGCTGAGCGAGTCGACGATGACGGGCACCGAGAGCCCGACCGCGGCGACTTTCGCCGGATCGAGCAGGACCTGGTACTGCATCGTCGGCCCGCCGAGGCCGGAGTCGTCGGCGACGCCCGGAACGGATTTGAACTGCCGTTCGACGACCCAGTCCTCCAGGATCTTGAGATCCATCGGCGAGCGATCGGGGCTGTCGAGGACGTAGCGATAGATGAGCCCCGAGGGCGAGAAGAGCGGCGCGACGCTCGGCGTCACGCCCGACGGCAGCTCGACGTCGCCGAGACGTTCGAACGCCTGCTGTCGCGCGAAGTAGTTGTCGGTGCCCGGCGCGAAGGTCAGACGCACATCCGACAGGCCGTAGAGCGAGATGGAGCGGATGACGGTCTGGTTCGCGATGCCGTTCATCTCGGTTTCCATCGGGACCGTGATGAGCCGCTCGACCTCCTCGGCGGCATGGCCTTCCCACTGCGTGATGATCTCGACCTGCGGCGGCGAGAGATCCGGGTACGCGTCGACCGGCAGGCGCTTGAACGAATACGCGCCGCCGAGGGTCAGGAGCAGCGCGAAGAAGAGGATCAGGAACCGTTGCCGCAGCGAGCCGGCGACGATCCGGTTGATGATCGACGTCGCTGTGCGCTCGTGATCGGCGCCGTTCTCGGTCTCGGGAAGGTTCGTCATGACTGCTCCTCGTTCTGGAGGAACAGCGCTCCTTCCACGACGACGGAGTCGCCGGCGTTGAGGCCGGAACGGATCTCCTGCCGGTCGCCGACGCGCGAGCCGAGGTCGACGCGCTTCCGTTCGAACGTGCCGTCGGGCTTCGTCACGAAGACGAACGGCAGGTTCTGGTCATCGCGCAGCACCGCGGAGACGGGAACGAGGATGCCCTGCACCGGCGCGTGCGAGTGCAGTTGCACGTGCACGTAGAAGTCGCGCTTGAGCACTTCGTTCGGATTGGCGACGTCGATTCTGACGGCGACGGCGCGCGTGTTCGGATCGACGACGGCGGCGATGTTGTCGACGTGGCCGGTGAGCGTCTGGCCGCCGCCGGTGCTGATGTCCGCCGCGTCGCCCAGGTGAACCGCGGCGAGGTCGGCCTCGAAGACGTTCGCGTAGACCCAGACGTCGGAGAGGTCGGCGACGGTGAAGCAGGGCGTCGTCGACTGCAGGAGCTGGCCCGGCGAGATCAGTTTCTCGACGACGGTGCCGGTGATCGGCGAGCGAATGACGCCGCCGAGGTTCGCAACGGGGCGGTTCTCACGCACTTCGTTGATCGCCGCTTCGTCGACACCGAGGGAGCGGAGCTGCTGCACCGCGGCATCGCGATCGGCCTCGGCGTTCACGGCGTCGGTCTGCGCCTGTTCGTAGTCGCGGCGCGCGATCGCGTCGTTCTTGAAGAGCTGCGCGTCGAGATCGGCGACGCGGCGCGCGTTCCGCGCGGTCGCCTCGGCCTTGCGCAACGCGCTGACCGCCGCCGCGAAGTCGGGCGATGAGACGTTGGCCAGCGCTTCGCCTCGGCTGACGCGCGACCCGACGTTCACCATGATCCGCGAGACGGGGCCGGAGATCGGCGAGAGTACCTGCGTCGATTTGTTCTGGTTGAACGCCACGGTTCCGGTGGTGTCGATCGTCTTCTGGAACGTGGTGACGGTGACCGGCTCCGTCTTGACGCCCTGCATCTGCTTCGCAGTGTGCGTCTCGGGGGCGGACGTCTCTTTCTTCTCCTCGCCGCAGGCGACGAGCAGGAGGGCGAGCGCGGCTCCGGCGATCAGTGTTGTCTTCTTCATGGATGGACTCCTTGGGCCGGCTGAGAGCCGGCCCCTACAAGCGGGGCGCCGACGGCTTGTTCGAGGGCGGCGATGGCGTCGTTCGCGGCGCCGAGAGCGTCGACGTATTGGGTCTCGGCGTCGAGCAGGGTTCGTTTGGCGTCGAGGAGATCGAGCGCGGAAAGGCCGCCGAGGCCGTAGCTGACCGACGCGACGCGGTAAACCTCCTGCGCTTCGGGGAGGAGGTGGTCGCGGATGAAGATCGCCTGGCGCAGCGAGGTCGAGGCGTTGGCGAACGCCGTCTGCACGTCGAGGCTGACCTGCGCGCGGATGTCGTTCAGATTGGCCTGCAGCTCTTCTTCACGGTGCTGCGCGGCCGCCACTTCGCCGCGTTTGTGCTGCCAGTAGAAGATCGGGACGCCGATGCTCACCGCGCTGGTGAAGGTGGTCGGCGTGCCGTCGGCGGCGTTGCGCGTGGCGCTGAGGTTGAAGTCGGGCGCCCAGAATTCTTTCGCGAGCTTCGTGGCCGCGGCGGCCCCGTGCAGTTGCGCGGCCAGCGCCTGGATCTCGGGGCGCGAATTCTCCGCGAGCTGTTCGAGCGCCTCGACGGCGGGGACGTCGAGGGGGACGTTCAGCGTGTCGGTCGTCTCGATCGGCGCGCCGCCCATCCGGCCGAGGAGCCGGTTCAGCAACGCGCGCGCGGTGGCGATGGCGCGTTCGTTGGCGATCAGATCGTTCTCGGCCGAAGCGAGGTCGGTCTGCGCCTTCACGACGTCGACGCGCGCCACCGTGCCGGCGAGGAACCGCGCCTGCGTCTTCTGCACGAAGTCGGATGCGAATCCCTTCGCCTGCTCCAGGTTCTCGCGGTGCCGCAGTGCGACGAGGATCGCGTCGTATGCCTGCGCCGCCTGCGCCGCGATCTGCTGCTGCAGTTGCGTGAGGTTGAACTCCGCGGCTCGCAGGTCGGCGGTCGCCACTTCGCCGCGCAGCCGTCGCTTCCCGGGAAAAGGGACGGTGAAACCGACGCCCTGGTCGCTGGCGTTTCCGGATCCGGGGTTGAACAGGTGCGACTGCCCCGCGACGTCGAGGGCGAGCGTCGGATCGGCGAAGGCGGTCGCGGTCACGACGTTGGCGCGCGCCTCTTCGACCTGCGCGCGCGCGGCGACGAGCGCCGGGTTACGCGCAAGCGCTTCGTGGATGGCGTCGGCGCGCGAGAGACGAAGCGGCTCCTGCGCGGCGGCCGTCAGCGCGAGACAGGCGACGGCAATAGAAATGACAGGGGATATCGAATATCGAAAATGTCTGAACACTGGGTCTCCAGTGGCGTGAAGCAATCGTCTTCGGATGGAGAAGCGAGAGCTACGCTGCCGGAGGGGCGCGTGAAGCGCGCTGGGAGGGGACGTCGGCCGCGACGAACGATGGGACGACGGTCGCGACCGCGAATTCGAGGACCTGCGGAACGCCGACGACGGCGGTGATCGTCGGAAGCTGTCCGACACCGGCCGCGCAGACGACGCAGGCGGTGCTGCCGGCGACGCTGGACGCGCCGGAATCGAGCGGGTGGTTGTGGAGCAACGGCTCGGCCGCGAAGAGGAGCGCGACCACTACGATGCACGGTGAAAGCCGCCGAAGCATTTGCAGCATTAGTTCTTACCACGAAATTGGCGGCCTCGAGTTGATATTCCGGTGACAGCAAGGCGGCGCGCCGCGTTTCTGTCATCCTGAGCCGGCGTAGCGCGGCGAAGGATCCGTAGCTGGAACGAGCAATCCGTTTCAGCACCGGGTCCTTCGCCGTCTACGCGGCTCAGGATGACAGAAGCGTGGGGCGGGAGGTTTTCGTAGTGTTCTTGCAGGTTCTCGAGTTTCTTTATCCGGCGCTGCTGGCGACGGTGGTGCTTTCGGCGATCCACTGCTGGCTCGGGATCCCGCTCCTCGAGCGCGACGCGGTGTTTCCCGCGCTCGCGCTGGTGCAGCTCGCGGCGCTGGGCGCCGCGGTCGCGACGCGATTCGGGTTCTCGCCGTACATCGGCGCGTTCGTGCTCTCGATCGGCGGCGCTTTTCTCTTCACGTGGAACCGGCGCGACACGCTCGTCGCGATGATCTACGCCGTCTCGGCCGCAGCCACGCTCCTCTTTCTCAGCGGCGACCCGCTGACAGGCGATCTCCTGTCGGTGCGCGTCCGAACGATCGCGCTGATCGCCGCCGTGTACATCGCGGTCGCCGCGGCGTTGCACTTTCTCCGCCGCGAGTCGCTGCTCTTCTTCGCCGTCGCGATCGTCCTGACGTCGTCCGTCCGCATCGCCGGCGTACTGCTCGCGTTCACCTACCTCATCGCCCCGCCGATCCTCAGCCGCCGGTTCGCCATCGCCTGGCCGGTGAGCGCCCTCCTCAGCGCCGCCGGCATCCTCCTCGCCTTCAAACTCGATCAACCGACCGCGCTGACGGTCGTGTGCACTTTCGGAGTGGCACTCATTGGCACGCGCCTAGCTCATCCACACGGTAGTGGCCGCAAAACCGCTCCAGGAACGTAGACGTTTCCCTCGCCCGCCGCTGTGGCTGAACCTGCTGTTGATCATCCTGGCGCTCGGCACGTTCGTGTTCGCGCAGCGCCAGCGCAGTGAGATCGACGAGAAGACGGCGATCCTCTTCACGCCGGGCAAGTCGAATCCGGCGGAGGTGAATCAGATTCGCGACGAGCTCTCGCAGATGGACGTCACGGAGGAGCAGCTCAAGCGCGAGCTCGACGCGAGGCTGGACTACCTGCACACGATCGACAGCGAGCAGTTCTACGTCTCCGTCGACACGACGCGGAAGAAGCTCGACCTGCGCCTCGGCAAGGACATCGTCCGCGAGGCCGACGTCGAGATCGGCGAAGGACGGACGATCAAAAGCGGCACGAAGACGTGGACCTTCGTCCCGCTGAAAGGCGCCTTCACGGTCACGGACAAGAAGACCAACTACGGCTGGGTCGTCTCGGAATGGGCCTACGCCATGCGCGGCGTGCCCGCTCCCGCCGTCCGCGCGAACATCCCGAACGGGCTCGGCGCTTATGTCTTGTTCCTTCCCGACGGGTATCTGATCCAGTCTCCCCCGCCGGCCGGCTCGCCGCTCGCCGGAATGCCGAAACCGGGATCGATCATGGTCCCTGAAGCCGACCTCGCAGCGATGTGGCCGCGAATCACTCCTGGCCAGACGCGCGTTTACATCTTCTGACATGCCACGCTGGATCGGATTCCTCGGCTCATGGGCGCTCTTCGTACTCGGCGCCGGTCTGCTCGCCATCGCCGCGATCGGCGAGACGATCAACGTGCGCGATCTGCATCGCCTCGACCGCGTGGCGCTCATCGATCAGCTCATTCACGAACGCGACAGCGACAAGGCGACCGCGCTCCGCTCGACCGCGGACCGGCGCGTCGCGGCGATCTCCGCGCTGCAGCACAAGGTGGAAGGCGTCGCGAAGCAGACGGAGGATGTGCCGGACGCGCCGCAGACCATCATCGTATCGACGGTCGAGAACAAGTTGTACGTGCGGCGCGGCGGGGTCACGGTCTTCGAAGCGGTCTGCTCGACCGGCAAGGGGACGACGCTCGCGGTCGACGGCAAGACGCTCGTCTTCGACACGCCGATCGGCAAGTTCCACATCAAGCAGAAGGAAGAGAATCCGCTGTGGGTGCCGCCCGACTGGCACTTCGTCGAGGAGGCGAAGCAGAACGCCATGCGGGTGGTGCACCTCAATCCCGGCGGCGCGATCGACGCGGACACCGGTGGTCCGCCGGTGCAGCCGAAGAGCGGCTTCTGGTCGTGGCTGAACGGGAAGAGCAACAACGGAAGCCGGCGCATTCTGAAGGTCGTCGGAAACACGGTGATGGAGTACGACAACGGCGTGCCGCACGAGCTGCCGCCCGGGAAGGACATCATCGCCGGCGGCGCGATCGTCGTCCCGCCGATCAACACGGTCCAGCGGCATTACGACAAGGTGCTCGGCCACTACCGGCTGGAGCTCGGCGACGGCTACGGCATCCACGGCACCGACGAGCCGGACAAGCTCGGGCAGTCGGTCTCGCACGGCTGCGTGCGCCTCGGCGACGACGACATCGCGAAGCTGTACCAGATCGCGAACGTCGGCGACGAGGTCATCATTTACTAGACTGCACCGGTGAACGTCTGGCGCGATCGCCTCGGCCGCTGGTTCTCGCCGCTCGCGCAGAGGTGTCCGCTGTCGCCGAACGCGATCACGGTCGTCGCGCTGCTGCTCAACCTCGGAGCGGCGTATCTCCTCTGCCGGCGCTTTTTTCTGATCGCGATGGTCCTCCTCATCGTCGGCGGCGTGGCGGACGCGTTCGACGGCATCGTGGCGCGGGTGCAGAACAAGAGCTCGCGCTTCGGCGATTTTCTCGACCATGTCTGCGACCGCATCAGCGACACGCTCCTCATCACCGGCTGGCTCCTCGGCAACGGCGTGCTGGTGCCGCTCGCCATCGCGTCGATCATCGGGGTGATGCTCAACGGCTACATCGGCACACAGATCGAGGCGACGTGGGGGACGCGGAGCTACGACGCGATGGGCCGCGGCGAGTTCGTGCTGGCGCTGGTCGTCTATCCGATCGTCTCGCACATCCTGTTCGCCAACGGCTGGGCGGCGATGCACATCCAGGATTGGATGACCGGCCTCCTCCTCGCGGTCGCGCTCCTCGGCATCGTGCAACGCTTCGCGCTCGCGATCCGGCTGGAGCGTTCGTGAGCGAGATCCGGCGTCACCTGATTACGGGCGATCCGATTCTCTACGCGCCCGATCGCGCCGAACGGCCGCGGTGGAACTCGGCGGTGTGTCCGTTCTGCCCAGGGCACGAGAACGAGACGCCGCCGGAGATCGCGCGCACCGGCGATCCGTGGCGTGTCCGCGTCTTTCCGAACAAGTTCCCGTTCGTCGAGCACCACGAGGTGATCGTCGAGGCGAGCGAGCATGACGCGACGTTCGCGACGATCGCGCATGCGCCGGACGTCGTGGCGATGTACGTCGACCGCTATCGCGCGCTCCGGCCGTTCGGGACGGTCGCGCTGTTCAAGAATCACGGAGTGATGGCGGGAGCGTCGCTGCCGCATCCGCACTCGCAGATCGCCGCGTTGCCGTTCGTGCCGCCGCGCATCGCGCACGAGGCGGAGGCGTTCCGGCGCGCGCCGGAGTGTCCGTTGTGCAAGGTGCAGGGGGCGGTGGCGGAGAACGCGTCGTTCCGCATGATCGATCCGGGTGCGCGGATGTTCTCGGACGAGCGGTGGATCGTTCCGAAGCGCCACATGCCGGAGATGGCGTCCGTCGATGTCGGAGACCTCGCCGTGATGCTGCAACTGGCGGCGCGCGAAACCGCCGGCGACTACAACTGGCTCTTCTTCAACTATCCTGACGCTCCCCGTGCGCACTTCTACATTTCCGTGGCGCCGCGCGTCTCCCCTGTCGCCGGTTTTGAACTCGAGACCGGAACGTTCGTAGATGCTGAGTAGGCGTTAGCCATGCTGCCACTCACCGACCACCTCCCCGCGCGCCGCACGCCGGTGATCAATTACCTGATCATCGCGGCGAATGTGGCGATGTTCATGTGGGAGCTGTCGCTCGGGCCGAACGTCCAGCAGGCGCTCTACGAGGTCGCCTTCGTGCCGCGGCGCTTCTGGATTCCGGGATATCTCCTGCCGAACGTCATCACGATCTTCGTCTCGATGTTCCTGCACGGCGGGTTCCTGCACATCGCGTCAAACATGCTGTACCTCTGGATCTTCGGGGACAACGTCGAGGACCGGCTCGGCCACGGCCGCTACCTGCTCTTCTACTTCGTCTGCGGATTCGGCGCGACGCTCACGCACGCGTTCTTCAACGCGGCGTCGAACGTGCCGTCTATCGGCGCGTCGGGCGCGATTGCCGGCGTGCTCGGCGCGTATCTCGTGCTCTATCCGAAGCAGCGCGTCACGACGCTGATTCCGATCTTCTTCTTCCCCCTCATCCGCGAGATCCCGGCGATCTTTCTCCTCGGCTTCTGGTTCGTGCTCCAGATCTTCGCCGGCGTCGGATCGCTCGGC
Organism: Thermoanaerobaculia bacterium; assembly: GCA_036003305.1. Taxonomy (GTDB): domain Bacteria; phylum Acidobacteriota; class Thermoanaerobaculia; order Gp7-AA8; family Gp7-AA8; genus DASXHZ01. Next base: position 6,629 of record DASYSN010000296.1, on the reverse strand, counting down.
GTCCCCGAGGCGGATGTGACGGGAGGCGTCGCCTACTTCGCGCACATCGGCGGGTTTGTCCTCGGCATGATCCTGATCGTGGTCATGGGAGGGATGCGGCGGCCGCCGCAGCGGCGCGTTCCGGCGTGGGACGGGGATCGGTGGGTGATGTAGGGCTGAACCCGCCCCCTCATCCGCCTTCGGCCCCTTCTCCCCCGTCACCGGGGGAGAAGGGTCTCGAATTGATAGATCTCGCGAGACCCATCAATCGAGCGGCGTCGAATTGACCGAGGGGGTGCCTACCCGTGATTAGCGAAGTAGCTTTCGAGGTGGTCGAAGGCTTCTTTGAGGGGGCCGCTGGCGTTGCGGATCTCGGCGAAGGCGCTGCGGTAGATCGAGCCGATGCGCGACACGTTGTGCTCGCGCAGGGCGTAGAGCACTTCGCGTAGCGCCTCGGAATCGCGCGGCGGGAGATCGGGGCGCGTCAGTTCGCGCTCGATGAGGGTCTGCGCGGCGCGGAGGTGCGCGTCGTCGCGGGAGGACGCGATGGCGGCGTGCGACATCGGCCGCTCCAACGTCGACTGCATCGTCAGGTCGACGCTGCCCGGCAGCTCCTTGAGCTGCCCGGTGAACTTCCCCATCATGAGGAACAGCTCTTTCTCGTTCGCGAAGTTGCCGACAAGGCGCGCGGTGCGCGAGAGCTCGAGGTTCTCGGACTCCTGCAGCATGATGAACGCCTTGGCGCGGTCTTCGAGCGTGATCTTCTTCGCGTGAACGCGCCACGCCGTGAGCGTCCCCTGGATGAAGCACGCTTGTCCGGCGCGGATGCTCACCGCTTCGACGGTGACGTTCTCGTCAATGCGGATCGACCCGTTGGTCGATTCGATCTCGGAGTAGTTGCCCGAGTTCTGAATCACCAGGTTGCCCGGCGTGCGGATCGAAAGCTGGCCCTGCGCGTTGACTTTGATCTCCGTCCCGCGCGGGATGATCATCGTGGGGAAATTGCTTTCAGTGGCTGCGGTCACGACGCCCTCCTCTTCCCAACAAACACCGACGGCAGCGGATCGAAATCTTTGTAGTCCTTGGCCGTGCGGAGCCGCATCAGCAGCGCCGCTTCATTGCTCCACTGGTAGTTGAGGATGTAGATGCGCGGATCGACCGGCACGAACGTTCCTCCGTTCTCGAGGTCGTTGCGGATTTCGTAGTGCAGATGCGAGTTGGTGCTCCATCCGGTCGAGCCGACCTTCGCGATCGTCTGTCCCTGCTTCACTTCCTGTCCGGTTTGAACGTTGACCGTGTCGCAGTGGCCGTAGATGGTGAGGAAGTGGTCGGAGTGGCGGATGACGACGACGTTGCCGAAGCGCCACCACGGAACGCTCTGGTTGAGCGGCACGCGTCCGGCGAAGCTGACCACGCCGTCGGCCGCGGCATAGATCGACGTGCCGGTCGGCGCGGAGAGGTCGAGGCCTTTGTGGAAGTCGCTGGCGTGGGTGAACGGCGAGATGCGGATGCCGAACGGCGACGTGAGCACGAACTGGTCGGCCGGGATCGGGAGGATCGACGGCGTGTGCCGCACGAGCTCCGAGTTCGCCGCCTCGTAGTTCGCGATGAGGTCAAGCTGCTGTTGGAGGCGGCTGACGGCGGCGCGCAGCGACGATTCGCGGAGACGAGCGTCCTCGAGATCCTGCTCGGCGTTTCGGGCGTGGAGCGAGAACGAGAAGCCGCCCTGGCCGAGGGAGCGATCGAGGCCGTAGACCGTCATCAGCTTCGCGACGCGGATCCGATGCTCCTCGAGGTTCTTCTCGATCGACGACATCTGCGTCACGTTCTCGCGGAGCCGCGCGTGCTCGATCTCGCGCTCGTGGCGCTCGATGCCGAGGACGTTCTCCTTGTAGACGCGGCGGATGACCGTCGGCGCGGCGGCCATCGACCCGATGACCGCGGCGAGCACGACCGAGAGCACGGCGACACCAGCCATCACGCGGCGGCGGTCGAAGAAGGCGTACCGCACACTGCGACGGATGTCGCTCGGAACAATCTGGATCTCGATCATGAAAGACGATCCCGCCAGTGACGCGGGTCAATCAATATAACACGGCTAAGTGCACATGAAACGGTGCGTTTACGACCTACGCCTTCACGCGCTTCTTGAGCAGGTTCGGCAGGAAGATCATCGCGAGGATGAGTGCGGCAACGACGGCGAGGCGCTTCACGGCGTCCCCCTCGGTCATGGTGCCGTTGAAGAGGGCGTCGGCGCAGTAGGCGAAGATGATATGCGCCGGGAGGGTGCCGAGGAGGGTGCCGAAGAAGTAGTCGCGGAACTTCACCTTCGCCACGCCGGCGCCGTAGTTCCAGACGGCGAAGGGCGGGCCGGGGATGAGGCGGACGACGAGCATGGTCTTGAAGCCGGCCGTTTTGACCTGCGACTCGACGGCGCGTCCGGCGCGGCCGAATTTGTCGAGCAGGCCCTCGCCGAGGAAGCGGCCGACGAAGTACGAGAGCGAGGCGCCGATCATCGCGCCGCACATGGCGTAAAGCGCGCCGAACTTCCATCCCCACACCACACCCGCCGTGATGATGAAGATGCTCGCCGGGACGGCGAAGACACAGCCCGCCGCGTATGCCGCGATCAGCGCGACGGGGCCGTACCAGAGCGTGCGGAGGACGTCGACGTCGCCGCGGATGCGGGCGCGCGACAGGTGGTCGCGCAGCGGCGAGAAGTAGATGCCGGCGATCACCGCGATGAATACAGCGACGAGCGCGATCTTGATCGCGCCGCGTTTCGTCATCGTTGATGCGTCCCTAGCGAGCCGGGTTTGTTCGTCCCGACCGTGATGACGGAGTTGCCGTAGTCGACGTAGCTGAGGCCGAGGGTCTGGAAGACGACCTTGAACGCGGTGCTGCACGGTACGCTGTGAAAGAGGAACGTGCCGCGCGCCTGCACGTCGGGGTCGATGACGAGGTTCTTGACGGCGCACTGCTTCTGCATCGTCGCCATGATCTTGTGGACGTCTTCGTCTTTGACGTCGAGCTTCACCGTCCGCTCGTGAGACGGCACAGCTACAGCGAGGGCGAGGAGAAGGGCGGCCGGGCTCATCGGGTTGACTAGGCCAACGACTCCACGATCATGGCGATTCCCTGGCCACCGCCGATGCACGCCGACGCGAGGCCGTAACGCGCCTTCCGCCGCCGCAGCTCGTACAGGACGGTCAGCAGGAGACGCGTGCCCGACGCGGCGAGCGGATGTCCGAGGGCGATCGCGCCGCCGTTGACGTTGAGCTTCTCCTTATCGATCCCGAGCTCCTTCACGACAGCGAGGATCTGTCCGGCGAACGCCTCGTTGATCTCGATCAAATCGAGGTCGTCGAGCTTCATCTTCGCGCGCTCGAGCGCCATCTTCGTCGCGGGGACGGGGCCGATGCCCATGATCTCGGGATCGCATCCACTGATCCCCCACGACACGATGCGGCCGAGGGGCGTCTTGTTCTTCTTCGCGGCGTTCTCCGCGGTCGTGACGACGACCATCGCGGCGCCGTCGACGATCCCGCTGGCATTGCCGGCGGTGACGAAGCCATCCTTCGCGAACGCGGGCTTCAGTTTCGCGAGGCCTTCGGGCGTCGTCTCGGGGCGCATGTGGTCGTCGCTCGTGATCTGCTCGCCCTTGCGGCCGACGGTCACCGGCACGATCTCTTCCTGCAGCCGCCCCGCGTTGACCGCCTCGGCGGCGCACTTCTGCGACCGCAGCGCGAACTCGTCCTGCGCCTCGCGCGAGATGTCGTACTTACGCGCGAGGTTGTCCGAGGTCTGCGCCATGTACAGGCCGGCGTAGCTGTCGAGCAATGCGACCATGAGCGAGTCTTCCATCGGCGACTGGCCCAGGCGGAGACCCTTGCGCGCGCCGCGGACGACGAACGGCGCCTGCGACATGTTCTCCATCCCGCCGGCGAGGATGGTCGTCGCCTCGTCGAGCTGGATCTGCTCGGCGGCGTTGACGACCGACTGGATGCCGGAGCCGCAGAGGCGGTTCACGGTCAGCGCGGGGATGCTTTTCGGCACGCCCGCCTTCAGGCCGACGTGGCGGGCGCCGTAGATGGCGTCGCCGGAAGTTTGGAGGGCGTTGCCGACGATGACGTGGTCCATTTCTTCGGGCGCGAAGCCGCTGCGCTCGAGCGCTCCCTTGGCGGCAACGACGGCCAGATCGATGGCGCTGACGTCGCTGAAGTGGCCGTTGTATTCGGCCATCGGCGTCCTGGCGCCGTCGACGATGACGATGTCTTTCATCTGATTGATCTCTCCGGGCGCATTCTATTCAGTCGTATCAAAAGCGCGACCGCAAATGCTTCGATGACGACGGAAACAACACTCCCCTCGATCCCGAACGTTCCACCGGTCACCAGAACGTTCCCGCCGCCGATGGTCCGGAAGACTTCGTGCGACGGAATGTAGCCGCTGACGTCGTAGCCGAGGATCGGGCCGGAGAGGACGTTCCAGGCGAGGTGGAGGCCGATCGGGAACCAGAGGCGTTCGTAGCGCTCGTACGCCAGCGCCAGCATGACGCCGGCGACGACGATGCTCGCGATCGCGACCGGCGTGCTGCCGCTGTTGCCGGCGTGCAGGAAACCGAAAACGAGCGAGCTGCCGGCGATGGCGATGCCGCGGTTCCAGGCCCGGACGCGCTGAAACACGTAGCCGCGGAAGACGAGCTCCTCCTGCACGGCGGCCGGAATGAAGACGATCCACAGCTCGCGCCAGGGGAATCCGCCGGCGCGGACGTGCCGTAGGTCACTCAGGAGGAGGATGCAGAGGTCGATGCCGGCGATCAGGAGCGCGGCGAAGCCGATTCCGAGCAGCAGCTCCTTCGCCGCGAGCCGCGGCGCCACGAAGAAGCCGATGTGCCACTTGCCGCGATCGACGACGGCATTGGCGACGACCGTCGCGAGAGCGGCGCTGAGGAGCGCGAACAGGTAGACCGGCCGCCAGAACGTGAAGCGGCTCACAAAGCCGAAGAAGGAGAATGTGGCAATATAAGTCGTTCCAAAGAAGCTGATCGGGCCGACAAGAACGAAAAGGGCATGTCGAAGCGGGCTGATTTCGCCAGTCTGGTGTTGCGCGTCGCCGCGGGACTGATCTTTCTCCCCCACGGCTACTCGAAGGTCTTCGGGAGCGGCGTCGCCGCCTTCGCCGCCGACATGCCGAGCTACGGCCTGCCCATCTTTCTGGGCTACATCGCCGCGTACGCCGAGTTCTTCGGCAGCATCGCGCTGATCGCCGGCCTTCTCACGCGGATCGATGCCTTCCTCCTCGCCTGCACCATGTTCGTCGCCGCGTTCGTGGTGCAACTCCCCGACGCATTGCACGAAGCGCAGCCCGGAACGGTGAAGCTGTTCGCCATTCTGCGCGGGATCGAGCTTCCGTTCGCGATGTTCGCGATCACCGCCGCCCTCACCATCCTCGGGCCGGGCCGATTCTCCCTCGACGGAATCCTCGGAATCGAGGGGAAGATCGCCAGGTTGGCGCGCAAACGCGAGAGGGGCGGCGTGGCGCAGGCATCCACTGCGCCGTGAGCTATTTCCCCGGCGCGCCGATGATTGGCGGCTGCTCGCGATAGCCTGCAGGGACCTTGAACAGCTCCGGTTTCGCGGTAGCGGGCCCGACGTCCCCGGCAGTGCGGGTGATGACCTGGTGCAGAGTTTCGCCGTTTTCAATCTGGCGCGACACTTCGGTCTCACTTTTCCACGCCTGACCTTGAACCTCGGAGAGTCGTGTGCGAAACGCGGCGTCGACCTCGTCCAGCCCGGTCGCGACCGTGATCGGACTCCAGGGCAGCTTCTCGTCGCCGGCGCGAGTCCAGATCCGCATCCCTCCCCAAACGCGCCCGCGGACTTTCTCGTTCGCAATCGTAAACGTCAGTTCGTACGAGAATAGAAGGTGCGTCTTCGTGCCGTCGCTGAACCCCACCTTCACCCTGGAGACGGAAGGTTTCATCGGATAGGTGAAGAGCATCGAGGTGATCGACATCCCAGCTCGCGAGTGCAGCGAATACCAGGTCTGATTCGAGTCATTGATCGCGATCACGTCCTGACCGTCGCCGCCGATCTGCGCGGTCGACACAATGTCGCGGTGATCGAGCCGCCATTGGCTGCCCGAGACGAGGACGCTTCCCTCCGCAACGTGAGGATGGTAGCCCGTCACGTTCTCTTCGAAGTGATAGCTGAAGACAGCCAGCGCAAACGCGATCGCGAATTTCATACAAAAACAAAAGCGCCGCCGAGCCGGCGGCGCTACACAGGGTACCTTGAAAGATCGGTTACTGCGCTTCTTCGACGATGATGCCGATGTTCTTGCATCCGGCCTCGCGGGCCATGTCGAGGAACTTCATGGTCGACTCGTAATCGACGTCGCGCGAACCCGAGAAGAAGACCATCTTGCTGGTATTGCCGTGGAGGATGTCGCGGATGCGCGCGGGGAAGTTCGCCTCCGGGACCTCTTCCTTGTTGATGAAGATGTGATTGTCCGGCAGGAGCCGGAGGATGATCTGATCCTGGATCGCGGACGGAGGGAGGCCCGGCGGCGCCTTGGGCGGAACGCGGACCAGATAACCCATCTGCACCACCGGCGTGATGACCATGAAGATGATGAGCAGAACGAGG
>DASYSN010000295.1:0-12104 GCA_036003305.1 Thermoanaerobaculia bacterium | reverse complement strand
CGTCGTCAGTGCGCCGTGCGCGGTGGACATCGCCGGCCTCGCGATCGGCAACTTCAGGAATGCCGCGGTCACGATGAACGGAGACGACCACCCGAACCCCATCGTCTGCGATCAACTCCCCGCCGACTACACCCGATCGGTACATGACAACTATCTCGGCGTCGATCCGACCGGCACGCACGCGGCGCCGAACGGCCGCGGGGTGGTGCTGAACGAGACGATCTACGCCGCCACGACGGTCGCGAACAATCTGATCAGCGGCAATCACCGCAGCGGCATCTGGATGGGCGTCGCGGCGGACAACGCGATCGTGGGGAACACGATCGGAATCGACATTCATCATCAGCCGCTGGGGAACGGCGCGAGCGGCATCTTCCTCGGACCGAACGCGAGCCGCGTCGGCATCACCGGCAATTACATCGCGTTCAATCACGACTTCGGGATCGCCATCGATCGGCGGGCGTTCGCGACGCAGATCGCGCCGAACTCGATCTTCGCCAACGGGCAACCCGGCATCGACATCGGTCTCGATGGACCGACAGCCGATTCCGAAACGGTCCAGGCGCCGGTGGTTCTCTCGGCGGAGTACCGTCCCGCGATCGATCGGACGGTGATCGTGCTGTCGTCGAGCGAGCCGGGGTCTACGTCGCCGCTCTACCGTCCCATGATGACGATTTACGCGAGCGATGCACCGCATCCGAGCGGCTACGGCGACGGCCAGTACCTTCTCGGCAATTTCGAATTCGACGGGACGCAAGGCAACGTGGTGTTTGCCGCGCAGGGAAATTGGAGCGGCAAGTGGATTTCGGCAACGGTGACGCGGAACAGCGAGTACCTCCAGTACAACGTTCCGCGCCCGAACGCCACGCTGACCCGCGTAGCGTCCACGACCTCGGAGTTTTCGAGAGCCATCGGAGTCGAGTGATCGATGATTCGCAGATTCCTCCCGTTCGCGCTCGTTTTCGTGGCTTCCGCCGCGCTGGCGCAGTCGCCCCAGACGTATGCCGATCTCTCGATCGCCTTGTATGCCCCGTCGGTGGCCACTCCCGGCGTGCCGTTCTCCGTCGGTTTCGCTTACGCGAACAATTCTTTGACCGTCGGCGACACCGGCGTGACGGTGACGGTCGGACTTCCGAACGGGGTGCAGGTCGTCGCGATGCCGCAGAACTGCTCGCAGGCGGCGGGCGTGGTCACGTGCCAGATCGGCACGGTCCCAGCGAATACGCTGATCGTCATCCCTGAACCCGATTTCGAGATCACGGTCGTCGCCGTCAACGCTTCCGGCGGAGGCGTCCTGCAGTTCACCGGCGACATCAAAGGAAACGAGCCGGAGCCGGTGATCTCGAACAACCACGCCGTCGCGACGGTGGCGGTGATCCGCACCCTCTATGTCACCGATACGGCCGACTCGCTCGCGGATGCGATTGACCAGGCGAACCTCCGCTGCACGGACAACTTCCCGTGCAAGATCGCGTTCCAGCTAGGCACGCCGCCGGCGAGCGGCTACTTCACGCTGAAACCGCACCGGGCGCTCCCGAAGATCACCGGAAAACACGTCTTCATCGACGGCTCGACGCAGACTCGGCTCACCGGCGACACGAACCCGAATGGGCCGGAGATCTTCATCGACGGCAGCGAGAACGCCTGGGAGGACGCGATCGTCTTCGACGAGCGGTGCGGCGGCGAGCTCGCATTCGTCGCGATCGGCAACTTCAAGAATGCCGCGGTCTCGATGTTCGGCGGGCCTTCCGGCGTCACCGATCCGTGCGGCCCGGGGAACTTCTGGGCCGCACCTTACGTGCACGACAACTACCTCGGCGTCGATCCGACCGGTACGCACGCGGCGCCGAACGGCCGTGGAGTTGTGATCAGCGAGAAGATAATCGGCGGCAGTGTCGACAATAATCTGATCAGCGGCAACCATCGCAGCGGCGTATGGATCGGCATGGCGTTCCAGCCGTGGGTTTTCTCCAACACGATCGGAATCGACATCCGCCACCAGCCGCTGCCGAACGGCGCGAGCGGGGTTTTCGCCGGACCGCTCGTGACGGACCTCGCCATCCAGGACAACTACATCGCGTTCAATCACGACTTCGGGATCGCCATCGACCGGCGAGCGGTCGGCGTGAACATGATCGGGAACTCGATCTTCGCGAACTTGCAACCCGGCATCGACATCGGCCTCGACGGTCCGACTCCCGACCGTGACATCCCCGCGCCGGTGATCGTCTCCGCGCAATACGATCCCGCGCAGAACAAGACGATCGTCGTTGTTTCGGCGCACGAGCCAGTGGTCGGCGACCCGCCCGATCTCGCGCTCTACGCGAGCGACGCGCCGCATCCCAGCGGCTACGGCGACGGCCAGTATTTCCTCGGCCGCCAGCAGTTCGACGCCAAGAGCGGCGGCGTCACGATGTCCGTCGACGGCGACTGGCGCGGCAAGTGGGCGGCGGCGACGGTGACGCGCAACGACTTCATCTTCGGAGCGGGGCACGCGACGACCTCGGAGTTCAGCCGCGCGGTGAAGGTGGAGTGACGAGCTCGATCCCGCGCGCCGCGATCGCTTCGCGCAGCGCGGGGTCGCAGAGCGCGCGTGTCTCGGCTTCCCATTCGTAGCGCCAGTCGTACGCCTCGTGAAGTTCGGACTCGACGAGGCCGGGGTGGCAGACGAGCTCCGTGACGCCGTCTCCAACGTCGTCGAGCAGCGCGATGAGCGACGGCGTGGAGACGTGGCCGGCCTGCGTTACTCCGACGGTGCGGTCGTTTGTGTGGACGCGGCAGCGCGCACGCGCGGTGCGTCCGAGGCGGGAGAGGATGGAGACGGACATGTCGCGAAGACCGCGGCCGTGCTTCCTCTCGTCGACGATGCGGACGTACGGGATCCGGTACTCCTCGGCGAGCCGCTGCACGAGCGAGAAGATGCGCGGCAGCAGATGGAGGTGCTGGTGCCCGTTCGCGTGCTCGAGCGTGACGCCGGCGGTGAGGAGCGCCTCGATCTGCGCGCGGAACTCGCGCTCCACTTCGTCGATGCGGATGCGCCGCGCGAAGTAGCGCGGGACGAAGTCGTAGTAGCCGCCGTGCAGAAGACCGCCGGCGCCGACGAGCGATTCGACGTCCGCCGCGAGCGGGCGCTCCTCGACGAGCGTCAGGTGGACGCCGACTGATAGCTTCGGGTAATCGCGCAGCCGCTCGACCGCGTGCTTCACCGCCGCGCCGTTCGCCACGACGCTGCACGCCGTGACGATCCCCGACTCATGCGCCTGCAACGCGCCGTCGGTCATTCCGCGGTGGAGACCGACGTCGTCGGCGGTGACGATGAGGCGCTTCACGTAGTGGAGTTGGGAGACGGGAGAGCGGAGTTGGGAGACTTCCCCTGCTCCGCTCTCCCTTCTCCTCTCTCCGCTCTCACGCGTTTCCTCATGTCCGGATACAACTTCACCAGCTCCCGAAAGATCTTGAAGATCACCGCCGGCGACGAGAGGTGCGACACGCCGCGCGTGCGCGGGAAGTAATCGAGCCCGATCTGCTGGATGAGGAAGCCGCGGTTCTTCGCTTTCACGATCAGCTCCGCGTCGATCAGCGACCCTTCCGACTTCAGCTCGATCGCCTGCAGCACTTCGCGCTTGATCAGCTTGAACGAGAAGTTGATGTCGCGGTGCGGCCAGCCGAAGAGGACGCCGATCAGGGCGTTGTAGCAGTACGAATAGATCGTCCGCTTCAGCCCCTCGATCGTCCGGTCGAGGCGGTAGCCGGCGATCAGGTCGGCGCCGGTGAGGTCCATGGCGCGGATCGCGCGGTTGATCGCGTCAGGGTCGAACGGGACGTCGGCGTCCATGTAGAGGACGACCTCCTTCGTCGCGGCGCCGAATCCCGTCTTCAGCGATCCGCCGAGCTTACGGTTGACCTCGTGCCGGATGACGCGAATGCGCGGATTCTCCGACGCGATCGCGGCGACGATGCGCGGCGACGCGTCGGTCGAGGCGTCGTCGACGATGATGACCTCGTAGTCGTCCGCGTACTTCGAGAGCGCTTCCACCGCCGCCTCGACAGCGTGCGCGATGTTGAGCTCCTCGTTGTACATCGGGATCACGAGGGAGACGGACGGGCGGTGCATGCGGCGGCCAGTTTACTTCTGCTCCACCCGTACCAGTTCGACGGCGAGCGTCCGCGGGTCCTGGTTCTTCAGCGCGTCGGCGGGGCGGAAGGATCGCGCGGAGCGGAACTCGATCTCCGGCGGGAGGAGCGGGATCAGGCCGACGGTGGCGCTGCTCGGCTCTCGCGTGACGTTCACCGTCGCCTCGGGGCGGCCGTTCACGAGCACCTGGGTCGGATTGCTGTCGAACGGCGCGTCGTGCGAGAGGCCGAGGGTGACGGTGACTGCGCTGAAGCCCCGCGGGAGGGTGATTGCCGCGCGCGGCGAGAGCCAGCGCCACTCCTCGCCCGCGATCGTCCGCTCGAGCGCATAGACGCCCTCCACCGGCGAGTACCGCTCCGCCTGGGTGATCGTATCCGCCGTCACCACCCGGTAGTGGTTGCGCGTCAGCTTCCCGTACGCGTCGCTTTCCGGCCATGCGAACGTCCGCGCGTCGGGATCGTGCGAGCCACCGTCGGCGAGGAGGACGAGCGGGATCTCCGGCTGGTCGTAAAGGCGTTTGAGTCCCGTCTCGACCGGCAGCGACTGAAACTGCGGCAGAAGCGACTCGACGGCCGGCCGCATCGAGTGATCGAACAAGACGACCGTGTTCGGCGGAAACGTCGACTTTACATACTGCGCCGCGGCGGCTGGCGGCGAGGGGCCGGTCATGCGCGGCAGGAGGATGCCGCGCACGTAGACCGCGGAGCCGAGCGCGATCAGGAGAGCTCCGGCGATCGGCACGAACGGCACGTGCGCGCTGCGCGCAATCTGCGCGAGCCCGAACGCCGCCGCGAGCGCAAACGCGACCATGATCGGGAGCGAGTAACGCGCCGCGTCCGCCGGATCCATCGAGAGGAGCTCGAAGACGAGTTGCACCGCCGTGAACGCGACCAGCGGGAGGAGCGGGCGCCAACTGCGCAGGAAGCGGGCGGCGCCGAGGGCGACGAGGATGAGGAGCGGGAGCGTGAGGTACTTCGAGCCCCACGGGTGAATGAGGAAGCGGAGCGCGATCTGCGCCGGCGTGAACGCGCCGCGCGACATCGCGGCGTCGTGCGTGGCGAAGTACGCGACCTGCTTGGTCTGATAGAGGACGAAACCGTCCCAGCCGCCGGTCGCCTCGAGCAGCGGAAGGAACCACATCAGCGAGAGGAATCCGAAGGCGATGACGCAGGCGATGCGCTGACGGATCGTCCGCATGCGGATGAGCGCGATGATCAGCAGCGGCGCAATCGGAATCAGCAGCGGAGGACGGATTCCGATCGCTGCCGAGATCCAGATGCCGGCGAGGATCGCGGAACGTTCGTGCGCGCCGTCGTCGGGTGCGGAAATCGCGGCAAAAGCGAGACAGACGAACGTCATCGCCGCCGTGTCGGACAGCGCGAGCGGTCCGTGGACGAGCATCGCCGCCGAGAGGAAGTAGATCAGCGACGCGGCGACGGCGGTCGATTCGTCGTCGATCCAGTGCCTTAGCGCGCGCGTGAGCGCGACGAAGCCGATCGGAGCGAGCACGATGTTGAGGACGACGAGCGCGCGCCACGGGTCGTGCGTGACGACCGCGAACGCTTTGCCGAGGAGGACGAAGAGCGGGAAACCGGGCGGGTGCGGGTGGTAGCGCGACGGATCGAACTTCCGTACCGCCTCCGTGAAGAGGAACTCGTCGTTCTCCCACGGAGTCCGCGGGGCGGTGATGACGCGAACGAGAAGGATGAGCAGCGCGCCGCCGTATTCGTACAATCGCGCGGTGCGGGAATTCATTCGGGCCTTGATCGTACTGCATCGTGCCTACCACTCGCGCGATCTCCGCACCCGTGCACACGCTCTTGTGCGGTTCCTCACCTGCCCGTTCCTTCGCGTCCTGCGTTCCGTACCGCCCGGCGCGCGCGTGCTCGACGTCGGCGCGGGGCATGGCGTGTTCTCGGTGCTTGCGGCGAATCGGCGGGCGCGGGTGGTGGCGGTGGAACCGGATGTGCGGAAGGTGCTGGGGGTTCCCCCTCATCCGCCTTCGGCACCTTCTCCCCCGCCGCCGCGGGGGAGAAGGGCACTCGATTCAGGGGCCTCGCGAGATCTTCCAACCGAGACCCTTCTCCCCCGCGCGGGAGAAGGTGCGCGAAGCGCGGATGAGGGGGCGGCCTCGCGCGTACAGTTCGTCATCGGCTACGACGACGTCGTGCGCGGGACGTTCGACGTCGTCGCGATCAACGACGTGCTCTACAAACTGCCGTTCGAGCAGTGGGACGCGCTGCTGACCCGCATCCTCGAGCGGCTGCCGTCCGGCGGGATGCTTCTCGTGAAAGAGCACGACCCGACCGCGCGCATCAAGAACACGTGGAACCGCTGGCAGGAGTCGCTCGCGGCGAAGCTGCACCTCACGCTCGGCGAGTCGTTCAGCTACGAGACGCCCGCCGATTTCATCGCGCGGCTGAGACGCCTCGGGTTCACCGATGTGCAGGCGAAACGGATCGATTTCGGCTATCCCCACCCGCACATCCTCTACATAGCCCGGCTGATATGATCGGGCCAAGAAAAGGGGTGTGACCGTGTCCTTTCCCGGCGTCGACTACATGCTGATTGACTCGCTCTTCTCGGAAGAAGAGCTGATGGTGCGCCAGACGGTGCGCGACTTCGTCGATGACGACGTGATTCCGATCATCGAGCACGCGAACCGCGAAGAGAAGTTCCCGATGCATCTCATCCCGAAGATGGCGGAGATGGGACTCTTCGGCGCGACGATCAGCGAGTACGGCCTGCCGGGCCTGAACCAGGTCGCCTACGGCCTGATCATGCAGGAGCTCGAGCGCGGCGACTCCGGCCTCCGCTCGTTCGCAAGCGTGCAGTCCGGCCTCGTGATGTTCCCGATCCACGCGTATGGCTCGAAAGAACAGCGGGACTACTGGATCCCGAAGCTCGCCGCCGGAGACAAGATCGGCTGCTTCGGTCTCACCGAGCCGGACTTCGGCTCGAACCCCGGCGGCATGAGAACGCACGCGCGCAAGGACGGCGACTCGTGGGTGCTCAACGGCGCCAAAGCATGGATCACGAACGGATCGATCGCCGACGTGGCGGTGGTCTGGGCGAAGACCGACGGCACGGTCCGCGGCTTCCTCGTCGAGAAGGACACGCCCGGCTTTACGACCGCCTATCACATGGGCAAGTTCTCGCTCCGCGCGTCGGTCACCTCGCAGCTCTTCTTCGAGGACTGCCGCATCCCGGCCGAGAACGTGCTGCCGGAGACGAACGGCCTCAAGTACCCGCTCTCTTGCCTGACCCAGGCGCGCTACGGCATCGCCTGGGGCGCGCTCGGCGCGGCGATGGGGGTCTTCCAGACGGCGACGGACTACGCGAAGTCACGCATCCAGTTCGGCGGACAGCCGATCGCGTCGCACCAGCTCGTGCAGAACAAGCTCGCCTGGATGGTCACGGAGATCACGAAGGGGCAGCTCCTGGCGCTGCAGATGGGGCGCCTCAAGGATCAGGGGAAGCTGAAGCCGCATCACGTCTCGATGGGGAAGATGAACAACGTCAACATCGCGCTCGAGTGCGCCCGCATGGCACGCGACATCCTCGGCGCGAACGGCGTCAGCGACGAGTACCCGATCATCCGCCACATGATGAATCTGGAGTCGGTGAAGACGTACGAGGGGACGCACGACATCCACAACCTCATCATCGGCGAAGCCGTCACCGGCATCCCAGCCTACAACCCGCCGATGAGCGCACAGGCGGAGCGGGAAGCGACCGCGCGGCGCGAAGCGGAAGCGACGAAGTAACTCTGCTCCGTCATCCTGAGCCGGCGTAGCGCGGCGAAGGATCTCAAAATGCGCGGCTGTCGCATCTGGAGATCCTTCGCCGCGCTACGCCGGCTCAGGATGACGGAGTGATGAGGCACTTCACTCGTCCAGCCTCCACAGCGTGACGTCGCCATTGATCCCGACGGGGACCCATCGCGCGGGTTCCCAGACGGCGAAGCGTTCGGGTGTCATTTCGGCGACGGAGAGGAGCGCGTACCACTTCTTGTGCGCGCGTTTCGCGGCTTCGCGAACGGCCGCGAGACGGCCGGGCTCCGGCAGCACGTCGAATCGGAACGTGAAACGGCCGCTGTCGTAGAGGAACGCGCCCGCCATGAGACCCGAGACGACCACCGCATCCTTCGGCAGTCTCGCCTCGGCGAACGCGATGCTGCTCGGATAGATCCCGTCGTACTTCGCGAGCTCGAACGTGTCCTGCTCGACGAGCGCCTTGATCTGCAAGCCGATGAGCGTGAGGATCACCAGTCCCGCGATGACCTTGGCAAACACCGGCGTGTACGCGCCGACAACGTCGGCGCCGCGCTTCAGCACGAGGAGAAATGCGGCGACGAGCGCGGGAAGCGCCGGCAGGAGGAACCGCTCGTCGCAGAAGTCGTAGAACGAATAGAAGAGGAGAAAGGATCCGATCCAGACGCCGATGAGCGTCCGCAGCCAGCCGCCCACACGCCGATCGAAGAAGACGAAGAGCGCGCCGAAAGCGATGAGCGGCGTCAGCATCGAGCCGATCATGCCGACGTGGAACGCGCCGCAGGCGGGGTACGGCTTGATGACGTCGAACAGCGAGCCGTAGCCGGTGCGGAAGGGACTGCCGTAGAGCGTCTTGTCCCACCACGCAAGCGCGAGGCCGAGCGGCGCGGAGCCGGCGGCGGCGGCGATCAGACGGCGAAGGTTCCATCGCAGCGCGAAGGCGAGTGCGATGCAGAGGAGGAAGTTCGTCGGTCGGACCCAGACGCCGATCGAGAACGCTACGCCGGAAAGGATCGCCGGCAGGATTGCCGGCGCCACACGGGATGCACGCAGCGCCAGCCAGATCGCGAGGATCGAGTAGAAGCTTGCAACGACGTCGCTCACCGGCTGCAGCGCGTGATTCACGAACGGCGGGATGAGCACGTAGATCACGGCGCCTCCCATCGCGTACTCGAGCGGCAGGCCGAGCTCGGACATGAGCGCCACGAAGACGAAGAGCGTGAGACAGCCGACGATCGGCCCAACCAGGAACGGCGCGCGGTCCCAGCCGAAGAACTTGCCGAGGAGCGCCTGGTGCATCGGGACGCCGGCGGGATAGGTCGGCGCCATCGTGCCGTCCACCTTGCCGCGCATCCAGCCGATCGGCGTGATCGCGACGACCATCTCGGGCGGGAGCTGCAAGTCGCTCAGCAGCGGCACCGGCAGCGACATCCGCCCGGAAGCGATCATCTTCGCCTCGGTGCAGTAACCGGAGCTGTCGGGCCCGCCGGAGAAGTAGCAGTTGTACTTCAGGAGCAGCGCGAGATACACCGTCGCAACGACAGCGAACAGAATCGCGAGGAGCATAGTTACATAGTCCTTCCGGACTAGTGTCTTTCTGCTAGAGTGCGCGCGATCAAATCTTCGAAGGAACTTCATGGAATCGAGCCTCGAGATCGGGTTTTTGCGCGTCACCGAAAAGGCTGCCATCGCGGCGGCGCGCACCATGGGATACGGGAAGCGAAAGTACTCCGACCAGGTCGCAGTCGAATCGATGCGCGAAGAGCTGAACCGGCTCAAGATGCGCGGCTCCATTGTGATCGGCGAGGGGGAGCGCGACAAGGCCCCGATGCTGTACGTCGGCGAGCCGCTCGGCCGCGGCTGGACGGAAGGCGAGATCTATCCGGAGGTCGACATCGCGGTCGACCCGCTGGAAGGGACGAACCTCTGCGCCACCGGCGCCCCCGGCTCGATCGCGGTGCTCGCGGCGTCGGAGAAGGGCGGTCTCCTCAACGCTCCCGACGTCTACATGGATAAGATCGTCGTCGGCCCCACCGCGGCGAACAAGGTCGACCTCACCGCCTCGGTGCAGGAAAACCTGGCGAGAATCGCGGAGGCGTTCGAGCGCGACGTCGATGAGCTGACGGTCATCGTCCTCGATCGCGAACGGCACCACGACCTCATCGCGCAGATCCGCGAGGCGGGCGCGCGCATCAAACTGATCAGCGACGGCGATCTGTCGGCCGGAATCTCGGCCGCCGTCCGCGGCACGGGCATCCACCTCTCCATGGGCATCGGCGGCGCGCCGGAAGGCGTCATCACCGCCGCCGCCATGCGCTGCCTCAATGGAAGGATGCAGGGGCGCCTCAAGCCGCTCGAGAAGTGGCAGGAGGACCGCCTCAAGTCGATGGGCTTCGTCGATGGCAACAAGGTCTACGACACGGACGAGCTGGCGTCGGGCAACGACATCATCTTCAGCGCCACCGGCGTCACCGACGGCGATCTCCTTCGCGGCGTCCGCTTCTTCGGCGGCGGCGTCCGCACCTCGTCCCTCTTCATGTCGCGCAAGACGAACACGATCCGTTTCGTCGACACGATCTTCCGCGAAGAGGGGTCACAGCTCGCGGTTAGCTTTTCGTAGCGAATAGGTTCGTAAACACGCGCGGTATCGGCGCCGTGAAGGTCAAACGCTCGCCGCTCGTCGGATGCGCGAAGCCGAGGAGCTTGGCGTGGAGGCCGAGGCGTCCGAGCGGGTTGACCGTGCTGCCATAGAACTGGTCGCCGACGATCGGGTGTCCTGCTTCGGAGAGATGCGCGCGGATCTGGTTCTTGCGTCCGGTCTCCAGCGTCACCTCGAGCATCGAGTACTTCGCGTTCTTCTCGATCGTGCGGTAGTGCGTGACCGCGTGCTTCGCGTCCTTATGCGCTTTGACGCTCACCATGCGCAGGTCGCGCCGCTCGAGCAGATGCGACCGGATTGAGCCGCTGGCCTGTGGAAGTGTTCCTTCGATGACCGCGATGTAGACGCGGCCGACGCTGTGCGCCGCGAACTGCTCCTTGAGCGCTTCGCGCGCGTGGAAGTTCTTCGCGAACACCAGCACGCCGGAGGTCTCGCGGTCGAGCCGGTGCACGACGTGGACGCGGTCCTCGGCGCGCGCGCCGAGGTAATGGTTCAGATACGCCTGCGCCGTCGTGTCTTTCTCGCGCTCCGTGGGGACCGTCAGGAGGCCGTTCGCCTTCACGACCACGAGCACGTCGCGGTCTTCGTGCAGCAGCGTCAGCTCGGAGGGCAGCAGCCGCGCCGCCTTCTTGTCCGTGACCTCGACGGCGTCGTCCGCGCCGAGGGGCCGTTTCGCGTCTTTCTCGACTTCGCCATTCACCCGTACGCGCCCGTGCTGCAGCATCTGCCGCAGCGTCGTGCGGGACGATTCGGGGAAGAGCTGGGCGAGCTTTTCGAGGAGGAGCATGCGTGGCCGGCACCATATACCCCGGGGTAATATTCGCGCCATGGACTACAAGATCACCGGCGACGTCATGCAGGCGCTGCAGCTCACGCTGCATCAGGGAGAAGAGATCTACGCGGAGGCTGGCGCGATGCTCTACATGAGCGCCGGCATCGACTTCCAGGCGAAGATGAGCGGAGGCCTGATGAAGGGCCTCATGCGCAAGTTCCTGGCGGGCGAGTCGCTGTTCTGGAGCGTCTTCCGCTGCGACGCGCCGCAGGCGCACATGGCGCTCGCGAATCCGATCGCCGGAAAGATCTTCCCGATCGAGTTGAACGGCAACACGGTCCTCGCCGAGCGTAACGCCTACCTCTGCGCCATCGGCAACGTCGACCTGTCGATCGCCTTCACCCGCAAGTTCGGCGCGGGCTTGTTCGGCGGCGAGGGCTTCATCCTGCAGAAGATCACCGGAAACGGGCTGGTCTTCCTCCACGCCGGCGGCAACATGATCGAGTTCAACCTCGCGCCCGGCGAGCACCTGCGCGTCGACACCGGCTGCATCGTCTCGATGGCGGACACGATCACGTACGACATCCAGTTCGTCGGCGGATTCAAGAACGCGCTCTTCGGGGGTGAAGGTCTCTTCTTCGCGACGCTCACCGGACCGGGGCACGTCGTGCTGCAGACCCTCCCCTTCTCGCGCCTCGCGAACCGCATCGCGGCCGCGATCCCGCATCACCAGGACGAGAGCAAAGGGATCGCCGGCATCGGCGG
>DASYSN010000294.1:0-2489 GCA_036003305.1 Thermoanaerobaculia bacterium | reverse complement strand
GCCGGCGAATTCGACAACGCCGCCCGCGGCTTCGAGTCACTCTCGCACTCGATGCCGAACAACGGCTGGGTCTGGGCGTTCCTCGGCGCCTCGCGCTACTCGCAGTACGCCTTCGAGGCCGACGACAGCTACAAGTCGCAGGCCGTCGAAGCCTTCCGCCGCGCCAAGTCGTCGCCCAACTTCAGAAAAGGCGGACTCCCGGAGAGGTACTTCTCGAAGCGCATCCGGAAGTTCTTCAACTCCGTCGGCTAAGGTGCATCTGTCATCCTGAGCCGGCGTAGCGCGGCGAAGGATCTCCATCGCTCGAGCGAAGGGGGTCCTTCGCCGTCTACGCGGCTCAGGATGACAGGCGAAGAACTACAGCGACGGAACCGAGCCGCCGCCGTCGCCGCCCTCGTTGAACGAGCCGCTGTCGCTGCCCGACATGCCGGCCTCGATCGCTTCACGCACCTGCTCGACGACCTGCGACACGCCGCCGGCTTCTTTCACGCGGCGCGCGGCCGCAACGCCCGCTGTGACAGCCGCTGCCGCGGCCACAGCCGTTGCTGCAGCGGCGCCGGCGCGCTTCGCGACCTTCTTGGCCATGCTCTTCTTCGGAGCCGGACGCTTCGCAGCGGCCTTCTTCGCAACCGCTTTCCGGGCGGGCGCTTTCTTCGCCGCAGCCTTCTTTGCCGCGGGGCGCTTCGCGGCTGCCTTCTTCGCCGCCGGACGCTTTGCGCTCTTCGCGCTGCGCTTCGCTGCCGCCTTCTTTGCAGGCGCTTTCTTCTTCGCGGCGGCTTTCTTGGAGGAGGAAGACTTGGAGGATTTCTTGGAGGAGGCCTTCTTGGATGACTTCTTCTTCGCAGCCATTCGCTGTCTCCTATTCATTCATTCGGATTCTGCGTGGCAATTTGGTTGCACCCAGCAATCTAGACCAACATGTTGCGATTGTCACGCCTGCGCGACGTTGTCTTGATCGCGATTGCATTCGCGATTTGGGGAGTCGCGGAAACGTGCTGCGTATACCTTTTCGTGCTCAATCGGCGCGTCACCCGCGAGCTCGTCCAGCACACCTGGCGCGAGCCGGTCGTCATCTACGGCAAGGGCGATGCCGAGGTCACGCGGCTCTATGGCGCCGACTGGCGGCCGATGCCCCTCGTCTCCATCGAGACCGTTCCGAAGTACGTCGGCAACGCCTTCATCGCCGCCGAAGACGTCCGCTTCCGGCACCACATCGGCGTCGATCCGATCGGGATGGTGCGCGCCCTGATGACCGACGTTCGCGCCCACGGCATCGCGCAGGGCGGCTCGACCATCGACCAGCAGATCATCAAGGGGCGGTACCTTTCGTTGCAGCGCACCTGGCGCCGCAAACTGACCGAGATCCCGCTCGCCATCTCGCTCGACCTCCGGTTGCCGAAGGACGAGGTCCTCGAGATTTACCTCAACGACGTCTACCTCGGGAACGTGAACGGCAAGCCGGTCCTCGGCATCGACGAAGCGTCGCGCGTCTACTTCGGCAAGCTCCCGTCGCGCCTGCGCGTCGACGAGGCGGCGCTGCTCGCGTCGATCGTGCGCGCCCCGAACCGCGACACGCCCGATAAGCGCCCCGACGTCGTCCGTGCCCGCCGCGACGCGATCCTGAAGATCATGCGCGGGCACGACTGGATCGACGACGACCAGTACCGCGAGGCGGTCGGTCGCGACGTCGAATTCGTAAACGGCTCTCTCCCGCAGGCGCCGTATCCGTATTACCTCCGCGCGCTTCGGAGCGAGATCGTGAAGAACATCGGCGTCCGCCCGGTGATCGAGGGCGGCCTGAAGATCCACGCCGAAATCGATCCGAAGGCGCAGGTGGCTGCCGAGCGCGTCGCGTCCCGGGTTCCCCCTTCGCTCGAGTCGCGCTTCTCGTGGATTCGCGCCGAGGCGCGGAGCGAGCCGCCGCAGACCGCGATCCTTTCCGTCGACCCGCGCGACGGCGGCATCCGCGCGCTCGTCGGCGGAACGAACTACAACCTCTCGCCGTTCGACCGGACCTCGAGCATGCGCCGGCAGCCCGGCTCCGCGTTCAAGACCTTCGCGTACCTCGCCGCGATCAACTCGCGCCGCGTGACCGCGTCGTCGCTCCTCCTCGACGCTCCGATCTCGATCGACGTGAGCGGCAACGAGACGTGGCAGCCGCACAACTACGACGAGCGCTATCGCGGCCGCGTGACCGTGCGCGAAGCGTTCGAGGAGTCGCTCAACGTCCCGACCGTGCGCCTCACGCAGACAGTCGGCCTCAAACGCGTCATCGGCACCGCCGAATCATTCGGCTTTGGCGAAAACTTCACCGACATCCCGGCGCTGCCGCTCGGGGTGACAGAGGTGACCATGCGGGAGCTGACGGCGGCGTACACGCCGTTCCCGAACCTCGGTGTCCGCGTCGAGCCGTACCTCGTCCGCGAGATCCGCGACGCGCGCGGCAAGCGGCTGTTCGAGCACAAGGAAGAGGAGAAGCGCGTCGCGCC